>CAYNWJ010000032.1:0-17097 GCA_964400815.1 uncultured bacterium | reverse complement strand
CGTTTTCCGTGCGGTCATGTGAATTTCCTCCGGGGTTTTATCATAAAGAATCCGGGTATCCAGTTCGGTAAGCAACGCGTGATTCAGCTGTTATCTGCAAAGCCACCTTCCCCGTACCGGGAGAGGGGGGCGCATTAACAATCGAGCCGCAGCTTTTCGCTTGAAAATCCAAGGTTACACTCCCGGAGAATGAAAATTCGAAAGGTCAGATAGGAGCATGACAGCGAAGACGTGTTTCAGGGGAAATGATGATGGAAGAATGAAGCGCAGTTTCGTTCTCATCTCGCGATCCTCGGCTCCGACCTCGAGCAGCCGCGGCCGGATGGTATCGAACTGTGCGGCGGCGCTGTGAAGCATGAGACGGAACGAGTTTGCGATAAAGCCTCAAGAGGTACGCAACTGTCGTGGGTGACCGGTTTGCCGGAAATCGTTTTGAACGCGAGGGAACGGTGGTTGTCCCGGCTCATGGCAGTCGTAACGCACCAGTATAATAAAACACTATATTGGTTGATGCACTGCCTTTTTTGTGAGTGATTCAGGGTTGATCGTGTTTTTTGTGGGCGTAACGTAACGCATGCGGCTCGAAATGACCCGCATCCATGCGGGACATTTTGTAGCTCTCGATGCACTTGTTCGAACTACAGTGGTTTTGAACTACCTGAACGAACAGGAATCAGCTTCACTCCCGTCTGTTTACGGAATCGCTGGCGTAGAATTTGTTGTTGGCCAGAAACAGTAGGGCATTTGTTGCGCAGCACGACATAGCACACTTCAACACTCACATTGTGCGTAGCAAGCAGCCAATCCAAAGTGTTCTTGATCTGATCAACAGCGTGCGCAAATTTACTACCCTTTAGCTCTATCAATACTGACTTTGCAGAGGATAGCAAAGCCCAGTCACATTTCCTTCCTGGAATGGGTAGGCAACCATCAACCTGTATCTTCTGGCATGCGGCTCCAGTTGGGTTCTCTATGCGAAAACGGACCCCATTTTCGTGAAATGCAATTGGGCCAGAAGTTGTGAGCCGAGAGCAGGTGTTTAGGTCACACATTGCCCGCCTCCACGTCGAGTAATGACTCGAACTCTGCCGAGGTATCCTCAGACACTGCATCTATCACTGCATCGTCTATCAGCCCCGTCGCATGGTCTATGATCGGCTTTAGCGTCCCTTCATCGACAAGATAGGCTGATAGGCAGCCTTGTGGGATTTGCTGTGACTTTGAAACCACATCATAGAGAGTTCCCAGTAACTCCTTTTTTGGAGGCTTGGTTTCCAGAAGCTCTTTGCGAACAATCCCAGCCTTCGCGAGTACGTTCGCAACCGCCAATACATAGGGGCTGTGTGTAGTGATAAGGTAGGAGTTCTGCTTTTCTGTTTGATGATACGTCTCGACGATCATCTTCAGGATTTGCTTCTGCGATGCGGGAAACAGGTGAGCTTCAGGTTCCTCCACGATGTATAGATTCCCCACGTAATCATACAGGAATGGCAGTACTGTCAGAACGATCAGCATTGGTAGTGACTCCTGCTGGCCTGATGACGCGTGTGCGACTTCAGTGCGACGACCATCTGGCGAGAGGATCCATTCCTTACCAAGACGCCGCTCACGCTGGTATTCACCACCGATCACCTTAGGCAACAGATCAAACTTCATCCTTTGTTCCGAATTGCGGTCCCGCCGCATGAATTCGAGAAACGACTTGGCTGAACCGTACGTGTTGCCAAACTCCTTGAGAAAGTGATCTATACTTATGTTGTTAGCGAGGAACGCAAAGACGTTCGTCTCCAGACTAGAGAAGAACGACCGACCGCTTGGGATGAATACGGGGGACTCAAGTGATTGAGAAAATCCAAAGTCGAACGTCCTCAACTCTTTCGTCAACTTGTATTCGTATTGGTGTTCAGAATCCATGAAGCGCCTTCGCTTTGACTTGCTCTCGAGTTCTTTCTCAACCCGATCATGCACCCGTTTACTCAACTGTTTGCCTCGTCGGATGAGATTCGCATAGTGATCGGAATAGGATAGCCGGACGGGAGCCGTCCGTGACTTAGGTTGCCCTTCGAAACAGATCTCACCGTATCGCGTGTGGTAGCAGACACGGAATGATTTGCCCGCCCAGGCGTACTCGGGAAAGATCGTACTGAATAGGCTTCGGTATTCGCGATCAAACTCCCTCTTCCCTTGGTCCTTCATGAGAATCTGCCGAAGAAGACGAGGAAAGGACCTGAAGAGATAAGCGGATTTGGCAACGATGCTCTTTCCAGCCGCTTGAGGGCCAATGAGAATGGTGAAAGCTTCTATATATAGTTCCGCATTCCGAATCGAGATGAAGTTCTGTATATAAAGTTTATTTGTCATGCATGACCTCTTACAGTTCATTTGTGCGAGTCACCTTGCTATGACTCGGAATGTTTTCATATTTAGACCAAAGTGGCGGGGAGGGGGAGGAGTCGAACCTCCCCTTCGGGCACTCCTGGTCAGAACAGAAACAGCAGATCAGTTTGGCTCCCCTCGTCTTGGGAACTCACCGGTCTCCCCAGTAACCCGATTCCCGCCACAAGGCACAATGCCATGATGTTCATATATCCAGTCAATGCAATGCTGGTACTCATAATCACCTCCAAGTTGACGTTAATCAGCAAGGAAGCGGTGAGCCCCAACGAGGCCACGACTGCTCCGCGAATCCTGTCCCTTACTCCCAGATTCTCTATTGCACCTCCAGTGCTGGTGTCATCATTTCTGTTCGAACTACAATTACATTGATCCTCATAATAAGCGAAAATTCTCGTCTTTGTCCATATACGACACCTCTCAAAGCCCGTCCATAGGACTCCGTACTCCGGATGGCCCACGCGGAACGCGCGTGCCGTCCACCACGGCGGTTTCGCTTCCCGGACCGGCTTACAGCCGGGCTCTCAACGCATTTTCAGGCATCCCGCTCCTTCAATGACTGTCAGCCATGTTCACCATGGATACATTACAACAGGTTAAATCAGTCCATTAATAGTATACCTTTTGTTTTTGAAATGTCAAATAGTTTTTCCGGTAAGGGAGCAGTCTGCGGGATGTCAACGGCGAGGATTCGGCTTTCGTTATGAAGCGCGTGAACAATCGTCCGCGGAAAGAACGTGCGGTCAAGGTGCCTCATGCTGTATTCAATACAGGCGAATCAAATCAATCACCGGTGTTGCACGTGGAGCTTGAAACACGGCGGGGTAGTTAACGTGATAACGGAGTAGTTCAATCAGAGAAGAAAAAACGAAGGCGGTCCCCGGTGTGGAAACCGCCTTCGTCCCTTGAACGATGGTTCGGAGTCAGGAGTGGCTGATCGCCTCGACCGGACAGTCTTCCTCGGCCTCGATGGCGCAGTCTTCCTGATCCTCGGGCACGGGGTCGGCGATCACCTCGGCGACCTCGTCACCCATCTCGAAAACCTCCGGACACGCGTCGGTGCACAGGCCGCACGCGGTACAGAGATCGGGATCCACTTTCATCTTCATACATACCTCCCTTCATGATGGTTATGTCACGCATCCCCGAAAATACGATCACGAACTTCGGCCGTGACCGCATCATTTCTTGTCCAAAGCCTCCTTCACCACATCCGCCACCCCCGCGGCGTCGAGGCGGTATTTACGGTACAGATCGGCGGTGGGCGCCGATTCGCCGAAGGTGTCATGGAGCCCGTGGCGGACCAGCCTGCCCGAACCCGTTTCGGCCATCACCTCGGCCACGGCGCTTCCCAGGCCGCCGATGATGTTGTGGTCCTCGACGGTTAGGATCAGGCCGGTGGATTCGGCGTATTGCCGGATTGCCGCGGCGTCGACGGGCTTGATGGTGTGGATGTTGACCACCGCGGCCGAAATGCCGTCATTCTTCAGCAGTTCGGCAGCCTCCACCGCTCCGCCGACCGTACCCCCGGACGCCATGACGGTCACATCGGAACCGGGAACGAGTTCAACCGCCTTCCCGAACGCGAACGTGTAATCGGAACCGTTGACCGGCGGCAGTCCCTGACGGGTGAGGCGGATATAGCTGGGAACGTCGTTCTCCGCCATCCATGCCACCGCCTGCCGGGTTTCGATGTCGTCCGCCGGCTGGAGTACGCGCATGTTCGGCAGTCCGCGCATGAGGCCCAGGTCCTCGAGGCCCATCTGGGAATTGCCGTCCTCGCCGATGCCGATGCCCGCGTGGGTGCCCACGATACGGACCGGCGACTCGGCATAGGCCACCGATATGCGGATGGTGTCGTACCGCCCCGTGACGAAACAGGCGAAGGAGCAGATGAACGGCTTCTTCCCGGAGAGGGCGAGCCCGGCCCCGGCGCCGATCATGTTCGCCTCCTGGATGCCCATCTCGAAGAAACGGTCGGGATATTCGGCGGCGAAGAGCTTCGACATGGTCGATTTCGAAAGGTCGGCGTCGAGCACCACGATATCCTTGTCACGGCCTCCCAGCTCAAGGAGCGCCTCCCCGAATGATTTTCTCGTTGCTATTCCTGCCATGCTGTATGATCTCCTGCTGTCAATGATGTCATCGGTTCGTTCTCATCCGGCGGCGTTCAGTTCGTCGATCGCCTGCCGCTCCTGATCGCGGTCCGGCGCCACACCGTGCCAGTCCACCTTGCCCTCCATGAACGACACGCCCTTGCCCTTCACCGTATCGGCAAGAATGAACGTGGGTTTGCCCTTCACCGAGCGCGCCTCGGAAAAGGCCTCGAATATCTGGTCATAGTCGTGGCCGTCGATCTCGATCACATGCCAGCCGAAGGAGTGCCATTTCTCCGCGATGGGCTCGATGGGCATGACCTCCTCCACGAAGCCGTCGATCTGGGCCTTGTTGTAGTCGAGGATGCAGACCAGGTTGTCGAGCTTGAACTTGGGCGCGCTCATGGCCGCCTCCCAGATCTGCCCTTCCTGGCTCTCACCATCGCCGATGAGGCAGTAGACCCTGAAACTGTCGCCGTCCAGCTGCGAAGCCAAAGCCTGTCCCACGGCAATGCTCAGGCCCTGTCCCAGCGATCCTGTCGATGCTTCAAGACCAGTAAGGCGACATCTGTCGGGATGTCCCTGGAACCGCGAATCCAGTTTCCTGAGGGAAAGCAGCTCCTCGCGCGGCCAGTAGCCGAGCTGGGCCATGACGGCATAGACACCGGGAACGCCGTGCCCCTTGGAGATGATGAATCGGTCGCGGCTCTCCATGCAGGGATTCTTCGGATCGTGGGTGAGCTCGTGGGTGTAGAGGGCGGTGAGCAGCTCGATCTCCGAGAGCGATCCGCCCGGGTGGCCGCTGCCGGCCTCCGTGAGCATTTTGATGACATCGATACGCGCCTGCCGTGCGATCTCCTTCAGGCGGGCGGCGTCGTAGGCGGGTGTTGAGGCCATGCTGTCTCCTTTTCGTTTCATCGTACGGCGCTGGTCGGCCGCCGTGTGGTATTGTGTCGTGTTTCCCGTGTCTTCCTATGTATCACCTGATTGTTACGTCGATCGATTTCGCCTGAAACGCTCACTCGGGCATGGTGATGAATGAGAATGTCGTCTCCTCATCCAGCCCCGAACCATACATGTCCCGCGCTCCCGTGCCGATGGTGACCGTATATTTCGTATTCGGCTTCAAGGTGGTGTATGGCGCGAAGGTGATCGCCCGTTTTTCCGTTTCGTTCTCCCGGTACCCCCAGCGGAAGGAACCCGAAACCGGGGGCTCGATGCTGAAGGCCTCCTGCACCGTGCAGCGCACCATGTAGGTGTTGACCTGGGATTTCGGGTCGACGAAGAGCTGGCCGTTCCGCGGCACGGTGCTCTCCACGCTCACCGCCGCCGTATCGAAGGAAAAGCTGAATGCCTCTCCCAGAGCGACACCGTCCAGGTCCTCGGCTTCGGGGCCGATGGTGACCGTGTAGGTCGTATCGGCGCGGAAGGGGCCGCCGGTGTAGATCGTGAGCCTGTTTTCCTCCGGCCAGATGTAGATGCGCTCGTCATCGGGAACCATGACGGCCGACCGCTCCGTCGTGGAAGGGTCCATGCGGCGCGGGAATGTGAGGGAGATGCCGTTGAGCGTCATCAGCGGAACATCCACATCACCGTGAGCCGGGCTCGTCTGGATACCGTCCAGGGTCGTCGCGGACTGGACGGTGGAAAAGGAGAACTCGAGGGGCATGCGGAGATGCGTTCCCGAGGTGTCGCGGGCCGCGGTGGAGAGTGTCACGGTGTAGGTCGTGTCCGCGAAGCAGTCCTTGCGGGCGATCCGGTAGGTGAGGGCGGTCACCTTGCTGAACGTGGTGATCGTGCCGCCCCGCCCCCCGTCCTTCGAGGCGTCATCGCCGTAATAGGGATCGCGCGGCTGCGTCGCGTACTGTCCCCACATGAAAATCCCCTCGGTCGGCGGTTCGGTGGAAAACGCCGTCTCAACGCTCTCACGGTTCATGGGCTCGGTGAATGTTATGGATACCACCAGCTGCTGCCACCTGCTGTCATAGACGATTTCAGTCAGGTCCTCGGGATAATGGGTGGCGACCAGATCGGGAACGGTGGACAGATCGATCTCCCCGATGTATATTCTGCCGCCGTGGGTGACCACGACGTTCTTGAGCTCATAGGTCCTGAAATTCTCCGCCACGATTGTGATGACATAATTTCCCACGGGCAGATCGGCCAGCTCGAACACGCCGGTCCCGGGATCGACATGCGCAGAATCGATCGCCGTCTCCTGGCTCGCGATGACCAGTGCTCCGCTGTCCTTCTGGACGACGGTTCCCACCACGGCGCCGTGAAAAAGGTCATTGGTGAGACGGGGATCCGTTTCATAAACCACATCATCACCGCATCCCGCCATGAGGGCAAGAGCAAGCATCACTGCCGCCCCGAACATGAACCGTGCGTTATGCATGTCTCGACGCTCCTTCGGATAACGATGAATTATCGTCACCGGCGCAGGATCCCGATACGGAAACCCTTACATATAAATATACGGGGTGCCATGGTCAAAATAAACTGTTATTTGAGAGAGCGGGCGGTGGGAACGTCATCCGCGACAGACGGGCCGAATGGCATTTCTTCCTTGACACGGGATAAAAAAGCCGATATCATGCATAAAACTCGGTACTGATTTCGTATTTGGTTTATCGGAGGCAGAATGTCGCCCTCTTCAATCGAAAAGACGTCGTCGCTATTAAACACCATAATATCCTGTTCTTCAAAGCGTTTTAAGAAATATGGATACAAAAAAACGACGGTTGACGACATTGCGGGTGACGCCCACATCAGCAAAAAGACGTTATATGAGATTTTTTCGTCGAAAACGGAGATACTCGAGGAGGTCGCCTGGCGCGATACCCTCGATATCATACGGACATTCGCTGACACGCTGTCCATCGGAATGCGTGCCGACGGTCAGCTTATGGCGTTGTGCCGATATATTTTCACCGACAGGATAAAACACGGAAAAAATGGAATATTCAAAGGCATTTATAATGATGAGAGCGACATTAGCGTGTCATATTATAATGCCCTGAAACGCGTCATTCGCGAAATCTACGACACAGGCCGGAATGACGGCCGTTTCAAACCGGTGGACGGCAGGCTTGCCACGGAAAGCGTCGTCGCCCTCGTCGCCACCGCCCTCGGCCAGTTTCACAGGACGAAGGACCCCGTCGCCTTGTTCAACGATGCTCTTTCCATGATCGCCGACACCATTGCGTTTACGGACAGAATTCCATTCGACAAAATGGGATAGGTATGTCGCCATTGACAGCGTGTGCGGGATTTTGACCTGTTGAACTCATGAACAGGGTAATCATTACGTTGAAAGTATGTGGAAAAAGTCGGAAAACACCGGTGAAACGGTGGTATTTCGCAGTATTTGGCGACTGATGTGCAGCAAGTTCAGGATCATGATTTTTATATAAATCTAACATGATAAATATTATTAACATCAATAATATTAAAGTAATGGAGCGATTATGCTGCGGCCGGTGACACACAAAGACATCCCCCGGCGAAACGGTCCGGGCGGAAAGAGCCGCCCGCCTTCATGCAAACCGGCCGAATATGTTGATAATCAACGGTGTCCACGCGCATGACTTGTTTTCACCATACTGTCACAACCAGGAACGTCATAAAGATGAAGACATAATGACGTCATTTGACCTCCAGCCGTAATAATGACACCCTGATATATACATATACAGCTTATCGGGAGGCTGATGACGACCGCGACGGCAGTATTATGATGCATACATCGCCGGCAATAAAGAGACATAATGAACGGAAACGGGGGTGAATACGATGCTCGAAAAGCTGTTCAAATTGAGGGAGAACGGTACGAACGTGCGAACTGAATTCATCGCCGGCGCCACTACCTTCCTGGCGATGGCGTATATCATATTCCTTCAGCCGGCGGTTCTCTCCTCGGCCGGCATGGACTTCGGCTCGGTCATGACCGCGACCTGCCTTTCCTCGGCCATCGCGTGCCTGGTGATGGCGTTCATGGCGAACCATCCCATCGCCCTCGCGCCGGGCATGGGAGAGAATTTCTATTTCGTCTTCACCGTGGTGCTGGGCATGGGCATAGCCTGGCAGACCGCCCTCGGCGCCGTGTTTCTCTCCGGAGTGATCTTTCTCGTCCTCACATTCCTTCGTGTCCGCGAAATGATCATCGATGCGCTCCCCGAGTCACTGAAAAGCGCCATACCGGCGGCGATCGGCGTTTTCATCACCTTCATCGGCCTCAATTTCGCCGGCATCGTCATCAAGGACCCCGGAGGCGGTGT
Source organism: uncultured bacterium (assembly GCA_964400815.1). Taxonomy (GTDB): domain Bacteria; phylum Latescibacterota; class Latescibacteria; order Latescibacterales; family Latescibacteraceae. The sequence continues at coordinate 8,327 of CAYNWJ010000032.1, read as the reverse complement.
GATAAGCCTTGGCGATCTGCATGCTCCTCCAACCCTGCTTTCCGTGATCGGGCTCTTCATCATGCTCCTTCTCATGGTCAGGAACGTGCGCGGGGCGCTGCTCATCGGCATGCTCTCCACATCCGCCATCGGTCTTTTGATGGGCGTGGTGGAGTTCTCGGGGATCGTCTCGGCGCCTCCCTCCCTTGCCCCGACCATGTTCAAGCTCGACATCCCCGGCGCGCTGAACCTGGGACTGTTCACCGTGCTCGCCGTCTTCCTCCTCATGGACATGACCGACACCATCGGCACGTTCATCGGGGTGGGACAGGCGACCGGCATCATGAAGGACGGCGAGTTCCCCCGGGCGCGCCAGGCGCTGTTCGCCGATGCCGCGGGAACGGTCGCGGGCGCGCTGCTCGGCACATCGACGGTGACATCGTACATCGAGAGCACCACCGGGGTGCGCGAGGGCGGGCGGACCGGCCTTACCGCGATGGTCGTGGCGGCGCTCATGCTCCTCGCCACCTTCTTCAGCCCGCTCGTCTCCATGGTCGGCGGAGGGTATCCCGTTCTCGACGCCAACGGTGAACTCCTCCACATGCTCTATCCCGTGATCGCGCCGGCCCTGATACTCGTGGGTTCCTTCATGGCGAAATCCCTCGTCCACTGCCGCTGGGACGACATCACCGAGTCGGTGCCCGCGTTCATGACCATCGTGGGCATGGCGTTCACCTATAACATCGGCCACGGTCTCGCGTTCGGCTTCATTCTCCATCCGGCGATGAAGGTCATGGCCGGCAGGGCGCGCGAGGTCTCGCCGCTCATGTATGTCCTGTTCGCGGTGTTCGTGCTCAAATATGCGTTCCTGGCCTGAACGCGGCGGAATAAAACCTGTTCTCGGCAAAGGAACACCATGTTTCCCCTCTACAGCGACCGGCCGCTTTCCCACATGCCCTTCATGACGGTCCTCATCCTGATCGCCAACCTGGCGGTGTTCTGGTTCCAGATCACCGTTCCCGGCTCCATCGGGAAATCAGTGCTGGCATGGGGGATGATCCCGGCGGACCTTTTCGGCGGGGCCGTTGTGGACGTTTCCGGGCGCATACCCGCGGGACTGACCCTGTTCACCAGCATGTTCATGCACGGGGGCTTTCTGCACCTGGGGGCGAACATGCTCTTCCTCTGGGTCTTCGGGCGGAATGTCGAGGACGATTTCGGCCATCTGCGGTTTCTCGTCATGTATCTCGCGACGGGGGTTATATCCACGATGGCGTTCGCCGCCGCCTATCCGGGCGGTGAGGTCCCGCTGGTGGGCGCTTCAGGGGCCATCGCCGGGGTGCTCGGGGTGTATTTTCTCAGGTTCCCCGCCTCGCGGATATACTGCCTCGTCATTTTTTTCATCTTCATCAGGATCGTGGCGCTGCCCGCGTTCTTCGTTCTCGGCCTGTGGTTCGTCATCCAGATCGGGTCATGCATGATCGAGGCCGCGTCGCCGGCCGGGGCCGCGGGAAACGGTGGTGTGGCGTGGATATCCCACATCGCCGGGTTCGTCACCGGCCTCGTCTGGACCATTCTCGAGCTCCGCAGGCGCTATTATCTCCGCCGCGGCGGCCGGTGAACGGGTGGAAGGGAGAATGAAATGAAGCAGCGCCGCCGTATCACCGGCGAAAAGATCGTCGTCCGCAAATCGTCCTTCGTGGGAACCCTCGTCCGTGTCGATGACGGCGGCGAGGCGCGGAAGATCGTGAAAAAGCTGAAGAACGCCGACAGGAAGGCCGCGCACGTGGCCTTCGCGTTCCGCATCGGCGACGATCCCGTCGAGGAGGGCATGTCGGATGACGGCGAGCCCCGGGGAACCGCCGGGCTCCCGATCCTCATGCTTCTGAGGCATGATGACCGCCGTAATGTCCTCGTCGCGGTGACCCGTTACTGGGGCGGCGTCAAGCTCGGCACCGGCAATCTCAGGCGCGCCTATGCGGAAGCGGCGAAATCCGTGCTTGCATCGGGCGGCAAAAAATTGTAGATATATGCAAGTGAACCACAGCGGCGGCGTCACTATCGCTGTGGAGAAGGGCCCGTGATAAACGGACGCGGTGCGCCGGCCTGCGTCGAAGGGAGCGAACTGGTTGACCAGGCCCGGTAACGCATCGCGCGCGGTCATTATGACAACCGCCCTGTTTGTCATGGGCTGCTCCGCCTTTTTCGGCGGCGACAGGGCCCAAACGGTGATCACGGCAGCACCGTTCGGCTCCACACGGCCGGTGTCGGTGTTCAAGCGCGGCGAGGTCAGACCGGCATGGCACGTTGTCTGGGGTGATGATATCCGTGACGGAGCGTCGTGTGCAATTATCATCACCAGCATTTCTCTCGGAAAACCGGTCTTCACGTACCGTTTCACCTACACCGGGGAAACAGCGGAAGAGGGGTACCGTTTCCCCGGCGGCGAGATCGACGAGCCCGACCCGTTCTGGCATGACAAGGTGGGACGCTATGTCGTGACGCTCTATGCCGGCGGGCGGCGCATCGATTCGGCGCGATTCGACATCGTGCCCTGAACATGGGCGGGAGCCACGGGCGAGGGGCCACATGTAATATCGAAAGGATGGGCGTTGTCCCGTCATGAGTGACAAGATACAAACATACCAGGACGACCTGATCAGCTTCAATGCCGAGCTGGCGGAAGTCAAGGATTTCGATCTCCTGATGGAGCGCATTCTCAGGTCCGCACGGGATTTCGCGCGCTGCGACGCCGGTTCCATATACATCAAGACCGAAAAAGGGCTCGAATTCAGGTACGCGCAGAACGACACCCTCGAACGGATCGAGCCGAACCAGAAGCTGGTCTACAAGTCATTCACCCTGCCGCTCACGAAGGATTCAGTCGCCGGCTATGTCGCAATGACCGGCCAGACGGTCAACACACCCGACGCCTACAACATGCGTACGGACCGCGAATACCGTTTCGATCATTCCTTCGACCGTATTTCGAGCTACACGACACGCTCGCTTCTCACCATTCCCCTGGTGACCATGAGCGCCGGCGTGCTGGGAGTGCTCCAGCTCGTGAACGCACTCGATGACGACGGAAACCCGATCCCCTTCGATCCGGCTATCGAACCCTACATCTCCTATTTCGCCAATAACGCCGCAAACGCACTCGAACGGGCGCTCCTGACCCGCACGATCATCCTGCGCCTGGTGAAGATGACGGAGCTTCGGGACCCGAAGGAAACAGGGGACCATGTCCGGCGCGTGGGCGGCTATGCCGTGGAGATATACGAGACCTGGGCGAAAAAGCACGGGGTTCCCACCGACGAGATCATGCACAACCGCGACATCCTTCACATGGCCGCCATGCTGCACGACGTGGGAAAGGCTGCCATCTCGGACAAGATCCTCAAAAAACCCGCCCGGCTCACTCCGGAGGAATATGAGATCATGAAGGGCCATGCGGTCATGGGCGCACGCCTGCTCGAAAACCCCACGACCGAATACGAGAAGGCGGCCCTCGTGGTGGCGCTCAACCATCACGAGCGTTGGGACGGCAAGGGTTACCCGGGCCACGTGGACTACACGACGGGCGAGCCGCTGGAGGGATATGCCCTCGACAACGGCGACCCCCGGCCGAAGCGTAAGGACGAAATACCCCTGTTCGGCAGGATCGTGGCCATAGCGGACGTTTACGACGCCCTCTCCTTCCAGCGTGTGTACAAGGACGCCTGGGAGCAGGAGAACGTCCTTTCCCTCCTCTGGGATGAGCGCGGAAAACAGTTCGACCCCGAGGTGACCGACTGTTTCTTCGAGAGCCTTCTCATGATCCGCTCCATCGCCGACCGGTACACGGTCGAAACAGACTGACAATCGGCCGCCCGTTTCACCTTCCCTTCCATCCATCGACTGATGTGAAATTCCCGGTAGTGCGCCGGACGAATTCATGCTATATTTTTTCAAACACATATGACGGCGATCACACACGCACGTTTTCCACGGCGACCGACAACGACTGCCCGTACAACAATCAAGCCATCCGCCTTCAGAAGGAGCCATCCCATGACACCAGGAACCGGCGCACCCGATTTCGACGCCTTCGCCTCCACCGCCCGCGTCTTTACCGAAACGTCCCGCAAGCTCGTGGGGAATGTTCCCACCATCGCCATCACGCCCGTTGCCGACGGCCGCGCCGGCGCCTACGAGGGCAATCTCGAGAAGACCTGGCGCATGGCCGAACGGGTGTACCGTCTCATCACGGAGAACGTGAAACTCCCCGACGGGACCCCCGTGCGGGTGGTGACCGCACCGGAGATCGTGTACGGGGCCCGCACCGGCGCCCTGGCCCAGGAGTATTACGCCCGCGAGGGAGTGTCCGCCAACATCTGGGTGAGCCGCTCCTGGGCATACAGCGACGAGCTGCTTTCCGCCGCCCAGGGCATCGGCTCCGGCGAATGGCAGCATGCGGCCTATGGCCTCAATCAGACCGACCGCCCCGGCGCGGTGTGGCTCAAGGCATTCTGCGCCGCCATGGACGAAAAGGAACGCCCCGTATTCTCCATCTACAACCCCGATCTGGAGTCCGAGGACGGGGATATCGCCCCCTTCGCCGCCGACCGTATCCTCCGCTTCGCCCGCGCCGCCGCCGCAGTGGCAGAAATGCGCGGCAAGAACTATCTCTCCGTGGGCGGCGTCTCCATGGGCATCATCGGTTCCGATGTCCGCCGCAATCTCTTTCAGCAGTATCTGGGCATGGGAACGGTGTCGGTCGACATGGTGGCGGTCAAAGGAAGAATGGACCGCGGCTTCTATGACCACGAGGAGCTCGAACGGGCGTTCACGTTCATGAAAGAACGCTTCGACATCGATTACGGTTCCGGGGACCGGCCGCTTCAACCGGACGAACTGCTCCGCGAATGCATCAAAATGACCATGATCGTCCGCGACATGATGATCGGCAATCCCCGCCTGGCCGATCCCGCCGTGGGCGAAAAGCAGGGGTTCAAGGCCGATGTCGAGCATGCCCAGGGCCACAACGCCATCGCCGCGGGTACCCAGGGACAGCGCGCCTGGACCGACCTTCATCCAAATTTCGACCTGACCGAGTCCATCCTCAACAGCTCCTTCGACTGGAACGGTTTCCGTAATGCCTTCATCGTGGCCACCGAGAACGACAGCAAGAACGCCATCGGGATGCTCGCGGCCAATCTCCTCTCCGGCGTACCCCAGCTCTTCGCCGACATCAGGACCAACTGGACCGTGGAAAGCGTGCTCGAAGCCACGGGGAAGGATATCGGCGACATCGCCCCCGGCGGGTTCATCGACAAGCGGAACTCCGGCGCGGGTGCGCTCGACTACGCCCTCGATGTGTTCCGTCTCGCCGGTGACAACGTGGTCGACATCCGCGAGGTGGCCGAAGCACTGCGGACGAGCGGAAAGCTCCGCAACAAGCTCATCGACGCCGCCATCGATGGCACCGGGTACAAGGCGGCCATCCTGGAATATTTCCTCGGCGACGGCCTCTCCAGTCACTACCGCACCCCCGGCGGCATCCCCATGACCGCCTACCGTTACAACGCGGTCGGCGACATGCTCACCTGCTCGGTGGTGGAGGGCGAGACCATTCAGCTCCCCGACGATGTGGCGGACCATGTGAGCAACCGCACCGACCCCACCTGGCCCGAAACATTCTGGACGCCGTATGAAATGACCTCCTTCGACTACATGTCCCTCATCGGGCCGAACCACGACGGCAATTCATTCGGCCTCATCGGCGCGGACCTGATCACCCTGAACGCCATGCTCCGCATTCCGGTTGATCTCCACAACATCGACGATGAGGATATCTTCCGTCCCACCATGTGGGACCGTTTCGGCGGTGACGATTTCAGGGTGTGCGAAAAACTGGGGCCGGTGTACCGGTAACAGAAATCACAACGGCATGGTTGGGGTATGTCAGTGCGGGACCACTCACCCCCCTGTCACTGGCGTGACATCCTCCCCTCTCTCGCACGCGAAAGAGGGGGAGAGAAGCTCTCGGGCATGCATCTCCCCTTCTCATAAAGATTTAAGAGAATGGGCCGGGGGTTGAGTTTTGAACTTTTCCGGTCCCCCCCTCTTAAGCGGGGGACCGGACGGAACGTCCGAGGGGGGTCTCTTCGCAGGGAGCCGGCTCTCACCCCCTGCCAACCCCGCATCATATACTACAGGGGAACACATCCGCATCCGGCAAAGGAGGCGTCACATGAAAACGTTCGCGAACCATCCGGCCCTGCTGCTCGTGCTGCTCATGGCCGCTCCAACCCTCGCCCGCTCCGAAAACGCCATCACCCCCGGCAGATTCATCGTGGAGCCACCGACCATTCTCTGCGCAGGTTTCGAATGGATGGCAGCCGGCGACGACAACCGTAACGCCACCGTGGAGGTGACATACCGCAGGGTGGGCGACACAGGCTGGAAGAAGGCCCTTCCGCTCCTGCACATCGGCGGCGAGCACATCGTCCACGAGGTGGTCGCTGTGGACTATACCGCGCCGAACATGTTCGCGGGCAGCATTTTCGATCTCGAGCCGGGGACGGAATACGAGTGCCGCTTCGAGATGAAGGACCCCGACGGTGTCCGGGGAGAGACGCTGAAGACAGTCCGGGTAACGACCCGTGAAGAGCCGAAGGTTCACACGGAGGGCCGCGTCCGTCATGTCTACCCGCCGGGCTACAAGGGGGAGAAGCAGGAGCCTGCCTTCACGGGGCTCATGCACGCCTATTACGGTCCCGGGAGGAGCCTCTGGGGATCGGGCGGCGATCTCGGCGTCCAGCCCGGAGACATCATCCTCGTGCACGGCGGCGAGTACAAGTCCGACAGGCTGACCTATTACGAGCCCCTGTGGATGCACTTCCACGGGGCCTACACCCTCACGAAGAGCGGTACGCCCGACAAGCCCATCGTCATCCGCGGGGCGGGCGACGGCGAGGCGGTTTTCGACGGTGACGGCCTGTACCGGATGTTCGATGTCATGTTCGCGGATCATACCCATTTCGAGAACATCACCATCAGGAACTGCGACATCGCCATTCTGGCCGGGCTGAAATTCGCCCACGGCTGCCAGGGCCTGGTGGTCCGCAACTGCCGCATGGAGGATGTGGGTTGCGGGATAAACGCCCAGTTCGGCGGGCATCGCGACTTCCACATCGCCGACAATGTGATCCTGGGCAGGAAGATCGATCTGCCAAACTGGACCGAGACATGGGCCGACCAGGCTCTCGGCGCTCCCCTCGTCTCCTTCATCGGAGTGGACATCAACGGCAGCGGGCATGTGGTCTGCCACAACTATCTCGCCTATTTCCACGACGCCATCGACATCACCGAACAGGGCCCGACCGAGCGGGAGGACTGGAAGGTCTGCTCGATCGACTTCTACAACAACGACATGTACATGATGTCGGACAATCTCATAGAGGCGGACTGCGGCTCCCACAACATCCGCGTGTTCAAAAACCGGGGCTTCAACTGCGCCGCCGGGGCCCTCTCCGCCCAGCCCATCTATGGCGGCCCGGCCTATTTCATCAGGAACATCGTCTACCACGTTCCCCGGGGCCGGGTGTTCAAGTACAACATCTATCCCATCGGCGTGCTCACCTACCACAACACCCTCTGCGGGGAATGGGCCGGTTCGCCGCCGTTCCAGAACACCCATCTGCGCAACAACGTCTTCCTCGGGACCGACGCCCCCGGCCGGCCGGTCCTGAACGTGAGCACCTACACCAGCAGCACCACCTTCGACTATGACGGCTACCGGCTAAACCGTAACTCCGACATCCAGTTCCAGTGGCGCTCGCCCGCCGGCGGCAAGCGGTTCGACTACGAGCTGGACGACCCCCTCGGCGGGGCCTTCGAGACCCTCGAGGAGTTCACACGGGTGACCGGGCAGGAGGAACACGGGGTTCTCATTGACTACGACATCTTCCGGGATGTGACAAAGCCCGATCCCGATCAGCCGAACAAAATCTATGAGGCGGAGAACTTCGATTTCCGGCTCGTCCCCGGCTCGAAGGCGGTGGACGCCGGCTGTGTGCTGCCCAACATCAACGACGGCTATTCCGGCGACGCTCCCGATCTCGGGGCCCATGAGATCGGCGGACCGGAGGTGGTGTACGGGCCGCGGACGGAATGGAAGCGGTAGCGCTGCCCGGCGGAAACGAAATAAAAGGGAAAAACGGGTGCGGAGACTCTCTTCCACACCCGGTTTTCTTTTTTTCGGCCGAGAGGCCGCCGCATCACCGCACGATGAGCAGTTTGCCCGTTCTGCGCACGCCGTTCACGTCGAACATATAGAAGTAGATGCCCGACGCCAAACCCGC
>CAYNWJ010000031.1:0-17311 GCA_964400815.1 uncultured bacterium | reverse complement strand
GAAACCGGCGTCATTCGACTTCCGTTCACCCGAGACCGCGCGCCTCGACGAGTGGGAATCTGACATCGCGCTCAGGCATTTCCGCCACGGCGACACCCTCGACATTACCGGGCGCTTCTCCACCGGGAACCCCGACCGGGCGGAGGCTGTCGTGACACGGTTCGACAGACCGGACGTGGAGGTGACGCGTCTCTCCCTGCGCGCCTCCGGCCGTGACTGGAGCGCGCGGCGGCCGCTTGGGCTGGACGAACGCTCCATACCTGCGGGCATCTATACGGTGACGGTCACGGGATACACGGAACGGGAACCGTCGGCCCGGTCCTCGTTCACCTTCATTCTCACCGACCCGTCGCGGTTCGCGAAATATCCCCGTTACTGGTTCACCGACGACACGCTGTCGGCATTCCGTGAGCGCATTCAGGGGCGCTTCCCGGCCTTCATGGACTACATCCGCGAGGAGGCCCGGACGGCGCGGGAACAGTACGACATCTCCCTTCCCTACGACCTGGACCATTTCCCGAAAAAGGGCTGGCTCAGCTCCTTCGAGGCCTACCGGACGCGTGTCGCCACCATCCCCTCGCGGACCTTCGCCAACGCCCTCGTGTATGCGCTCGACGGCGACGAGGAGGCGGCCGAGTGGGCGAAGGAGGTCATCCTGAACCTCTGCGAATGGCCCAGCTGGACCCACCCCTGGATGCGCAACCGCGGCCATCATATCTATCTCTACGTCTCCTACATCACACGCGAGCTGGGGCTGGCCTATGACATCCTCCATGACCGGTTCACCCCCGCCGAACGGCGTGTCGTGCGTGACGCCTTCATACGCAACGGTCTCGAGCCCGCCTACCGGACCTATGTGGTCGCGGACATGGTCACCAACAACGAGTCCAACTGGATCACCGCCATCGTGGGGGGCGCCCTCACCACCGGATGTTCCGTCCTGGGGGACATGGAGGACACCTCGGACCTGGAGCCGTACCTCACCGGCTGCCTCATGAAGCTCCGGGCGCACATGCAGACGGTCTACGGCGGCGACAGCGGGTGCATCGAGGGGTTCAGCTACGGGTACGGCACCATGCGTCACTACAGCGAGATCATTCCCCTGTTCGAGGACACCTTCGGGACGGAGTTCACCTGGATGTTCGCGAACGCCTACCAGGAGGCCATGTGGGCGGGTGACCATTACGGGAAGGTGTATTTCACCTTCGGCGACGCCCGCACCTCGGGAGGAAACTCATTCGCCGCCTTCCCGTGGTTCATCGAGCATTTCAAGGACCGCGAGCTCGCCTGGCTCCATGACCTCAACAAGCCCGAACCCGCTCCCTACACCCTCCAGACCGTACGATTCAAATCGGAGGATGTTCCCCGCGAGAAACCGGAGCTCCGCGGCTCGAAGCTCTTCAGCACACCGGGCACCGCCGTGTTCCGCTCGGGCAACGATCCGGGCGACTTCATCCTCACCTTCAGGAGCGGCCCCTTCGGGAACCACCAGCACCTGGACCAGGGAAGCTTCTTCCTCCACGACCGTGGCGAGACACTTGTGACTGAGCTTGGCTACAGCAGCTACTACGACGATCCGTACTACCAGAGCCATGTCATCCAGCCCGTGGGGCACAACTGCATCCTCGTGGACGGCAACCCCCAGAGCCAGCGGACCGGCGATCACGACCACTACGCCGCAGGAATGGAGGACCACGCCGTCATGCGCGATTTCTGCGGCGGCGGAACCATCGGCTTCGCCCAGGGCGACCTCTCCCCTCTGTATGTGGGGAATGTGGCATCCCTCCGGCGGGGCGTCCTCTGGCTCCATCCACGCACGGTGCTGATCCTCGACCGGCTCGTCACCCGCGGGGGCGAGGCGGAGATGGACGTGCTCTTCCACGGCCCAAGGCTTGACGGCGCATCGGCCGCGGACGGCGGCTTTTCCATCATGTCGGGGGATACGGCGCTGAAGGGAACCGTGCTCCTGCCCGCGGACGCGGACATCACCCTCGGGCCCGATCCGGTCACCCTGGCCCATTTCACCGACGATCCGGTCACGCCCACGGCGAAGCTCCCCCTCTCGACCCGTACTTCCGGCGGCGCGGCCCTCTCGGCGGCCCTCCTCTCCACGGACGACCGGACACGCTGCGAAACCGTCCAGCGCGGCGCGAAATACACCGAACTCGCATCCGGCGGCGCGCTGCTCGTCAATCCGCCCCACGAGATGATGGAGATCGGAAGGCTGGGCGCCGACGGCGTCCTGGCCGCCATGACTGACGCGGGCGCGCTGCTCGCGGTGGAGGCCACCCACGGCTCCATCGACAACCGCCGCCTGTTCCATTCCGACACCCCCATGACCGTGCTCGTCGAGAAAAACACCGTCCACTACAGCGCACCACGCTCCGGAACGCTCTGGTTCGCCGCACCGGAGGGCGTGCGCAGGGTCACCCTCGGCGGAGTCGAGGCGGAGGGCTGGAAATACGATTCCCGTTCGGGCGAGATATACCTTGCCGTACCGGCCGGAATGGGAACGATCGTGATGGAATAGCGGCGGGCACACAGACCGTAATCGAACATGACAAGAGAACACCATAACAGCGAGGATCGATTCATGAGGACACATCTTCTTTTCACAGCACTTGCGGCAGCCCTCTTTTCCCCCTGGACAGCCGCCGCGCAAAACACCGGCTGGTACACCGAGGGCGACTTCGCCCCCACGTCCCGCGCACGGGTCACCCTGACCAACACCCTGGACATCCGGCGCACCGACTGCCCGGTGGTCATCCATCGCCGGGACCTCCCCGTCCGCAACCTCGAACAGACCTGGGTCACCGTGGTGGACCCGTCCCTCCCGTCCCAGCCGCGCCCCTCTCTGGAGGAACTGCGTAAGATCGGCAGCGGCGCCGCGCTGGAGGAGACCAACGGCCATTTCCTGCCCTACCAGTTCGACGACATCGACAAGGACGGACTGCCGGACGAGCTGTTCTTCATGGTGGATTTCGCGCCGGGAGAGACGAAGACGCTTTACATCTATTTCGGCGACAACTGGCGGGGCGGCGTCCCCCACGAGACCCACGCGGGCATGGGGACCTATGGCCGTCACCTGGTGCCCTGGTGGGAATCGAAGCTCATGGGCTGGAAATTCTGGTATCCCAACAGCACGGACCTCTACGGCAAGCGCGACCCCCTGCTGGTGGCGAACCTGGAAGGTTCAGGTGAGATTTCCGGCTACACCGCGCCCTATGAGTTCGGCAGCGACATCCTCTCCGTGGCGGAGACATTCGGTGCCGGGGGATTCTGCATTTTCGAGGATCCCGCGCGGCCCACGGCGGTCTCCCGGCCGCGGTTCACCACCGGCGGCGCGGAGGGCCCCATTCCCGGACCGCGTTTCGCCTTCGACGTGGTGGTCAACGGCCCCCTGCGGAGCATGATACGCGCCCACACCATGAACTGGCGGACGGATGACGGCGCCTATGAGGTGGAGCAGTATCTCACCGCCTACAAGAACAAGAGCTGGTCCACCTGCCGGGTGCGCTTCCTCCGCTTCGATCCCGAGCGGGACGGGGTCATGCTCGGCTGCGGCATGCGGAAGATCATGGACGAATACAGGACATTCACGGATGACGGTGTTGTGGCATCATTCGGGAAGGACCTGCGCATCACCGACCCCGACGTGGACCCCCTCTGGGAGACCGAGCACATCGTGAAATTCGAGGCCATCGCCCTCATGGTCAGGGACGAATACCGCCCCGACTATCGCGAGACAGCGGATTTCGGCGGCAACCACGTCTTCCGCATCCCGGTGACCGAAGACCGGGAATACGAGTATCTCATGGCGGCGGGATGGAGCGAGGGAACGGTGAACCGTAACGAAACCGAATTCATGGACTTCATCCGCACCACCAGCAGGGAATACAACAATCCCATCGAGGTGGGCGCGATCGTGTACGAGGAGAAATGAGAGGATATTCGTTGGCGGCGCAGGGGGTATCGTGACAAGCTCATAACTCATCCCCCGGTCCCTTCTCTTAACTCTTTAAGAGAAGGGGAGTTGCACATCCGAAAGCCTCTCGCGGAAAGGTTCCCCCTCTTTCGCGGCGGGAGAGGGGGATGTCACATCCTGGTGACAGGGGGTGAGTGTCATTTCGCCCCTCTTAAGTGCAGGAATCACACCCATTCCAGGCAAAGGACGACACCATGACCGATACCCAGCGCATCCGCTCGGCGGCGGAACATTTCCTCCCCGAGCTCACCGCCTTTCTCGACGAGCTCATCCGCTTCGAGTCCCTTCCCGGCTACGAGGGCCCGGCCATGGAATGGCTGTACGGGAAGTTCGTGGATATCGCCGACGAGTGCGAACTCGTGCCCGTGCCGGAGGAGATCACCGAAGATCCCGACTATTCCTTCACCATGGACGACCGTCCCTACGCCGGGCGGCCCAACCTCCGCGCCGTTCTCAAGGGCGACGGGACGGGGAAGAGCGTGATCCTCAACGCCCATGTGGACGTGGTGCCGCCCTCGGACGGCCACGAGCGCCCCTTCGACCCGTATGTGAAGGACGGCTGCATGTACGGGCGCGGGGCGGCGGACGACAAGGGCCACGTGGCGGTGATCTGGGCGCTGTTCAGCATCATGAAATCCCTCGGCCTCCGTCCCCGCGGCGATGTGATCGCCCACATCGTGATCGAGGAGGAAACGGGCGGCAACGGCACCCTGGCGATGATACGGCGCGGCGAAAAGGCCGACTGCTGCCTGAACCTGGACGGCGGCAACAACGGCAACATCTATCCATCCGTCCGCGGCGCGGTGTGGTTCACCGGGACCTGTTACGGCCGCGCGGGTCACTCGGGGGCGGCGGGGTCCACGGTCAGCGCGCTCAAAATGGCCATAGAGGCCATGCGCATCATCGAGGAATACCACGGGGAACTTCTCGCCGAAACCCACGGAGACGATCCCCTCTTCGCCGACACCCCCAATCCCATGCCGGTCACCTTCGGCAGGCTCGAAGCGGGCGACTGGCCGGCCATGGCGCCTCAAAAGGCGGTGTTTCAGGGCGTGTTCGGCCTTCTGACCACACCAAAGGAAACGGTCATGCGTGAACTGGTGGAGCGGGTGCGGACCCGCGGTCCCGAATGGCTCGGGGACCCCGGCAATTTCGGGATGACCTTCCAGTACCGCCACGACATGAGCCGTGTCGATCCCGAAAGCACCTTCGTCAGAACCCTCGAGCGCTGCTACAGGGAAATGGGCGTGGACACGAAGGTGGGCGGTTTCCCGGCATCGGCCGACACCTGGTTCTATACCAACCTGATCGGCGTGCCGGCGGTGCTCACCGGGATGGGAGGGATGGGCGTGGCCCACACGGCATGGGAGCATGTGGACCTGAACCTCCTCGCCACCCTGACCGCCGTGATGCTCGCCTTCGTGCGGGACTGGTGCGGGATGGAGGGGTGACGGGAGGAGAACCTGCCGTATCAGCGGGTGGGATCGACGGCGACACGCAGATGACGTCCGGTCCCGGCGAGCGCGAAGGCCTCGTCGATGCGCGAGAGGGGGAACGTATCCCCGACAATCCCCCCCAATGGACAGGTTTCCGATGTTTCGCCGATGAAATCCAGGGCGGCGGCGAGATGTTCCGGGCGGTAGTTGTGGATGCCCCGGATGGTCAGGCATTTTCGCGTCACCCTGTCGCCGTCAAGGGAAAACATGCGCCCTTTGGACACGATTCCGGCGATGCACAAACGCCCCCCGGTCCGCAGCGCCTCGACCGCCGCGGGCACCGCACCGGGATCTCCGCAGGCCTCGATAACCGCATCGAATCCGCGCGCAGTATCAGCAGCCATACAGACGGCGGCTTCCTCCGCGTTCAAACCCGAAACATCGATACAGGCGTCCGCTCCGAAGCTTCGGGCGGTTTCGAAGCGCGCCGGATTCACATCCGCGGCCGCGATGAATCGGGCGCCACGTCTCCGCGAAAGAGCGATGACAAAGAGACCCATAAGCCCCGCCCCCTGAACGAGCACGTCGTCCCCCTCTTCGATGCCCGCCGCCTCGACCGCGTTGACCGCCGTGGCGAGGGCGCAGTTGGCGGTCACCACCGCCTCGTCCGGCAGGCTGCCGGGGATGCGATGGACCACCGTACCCGGAAAAAGGTACGCATATTCGGCGAATCCCCCGAACAGGCCGGGCGGCTCGTCGATGGACGTGTGGCCGTATTTCCGCAGCCGCAGGCACTTCTGCGGAAGACCGTGCGTGCAGAAGAAACAGGATCCGCACCGGGCCATGATGGTCCAGGTGATCCGGTCGCCGGGAACGGGTGACGGCCCCGGCCCGCAGAGTTCGGGAGCGCCATCGGCGGTCTCGACGATCTCACCCACGATCTCGTGGCCGAGGATCAGGGGCGCGGGCTCGGTCCTCCTGCCGTGAAAGGTGTGGAGATCGGAGCCGCATATCGTGGCCAGCCGCACCCTGACCAGGGCAGAACCGGGAGGCATGGTACGAGGCAGCGGCACGGTCCTGTGTTCGAGCGGTCGTCCGGCGGCAATGAAGACGGCCGCACGGCAGTTTTCCGAGAGGGACCTCCGTCCGTTTTCACCGTGGAGTGCGCTCACGGTTTCTCTCCCTTTCCCATGCGGCGCTCGATCACATCGAGGATTCCCGGCAGGTCCCAGACACCCTCGATGACATAGTGGGCGCCGGCGGTCGCGAGTGTTCTTTCCGCCGCCGCCAGACGTTCTTCGAGGACACCAGTCCCGAGCGCGCCGATCTCATCGGGGGTCAGGCCGAGCCCGTTGCCCGTCTTCGTCACCCCCACGGTCCACATCCCGGCGTTCAAACCCTCCTGGATATCCACGACGGTGTCGCCCACCTTGACGCA
Organism: uncultured bacterium; assembly: GCA_964400815.1. GTDB lineage: Bacteria > Latescibacterota > Latescibacteria > Latescibacterales > Latescibacteraceae. The sequence goes on along the minus strand of CAYNWJ010000031.1, from coordinate 10,452 downwards.
GGCGGACGGAGGATAGACACCGAGAAGCTCCATGTTCCTGAGGCACATCCACGGCGCCGGCCGTCCCGCCGGAACATCGGACACGCACACCGAGGCATCCGGCGCGAATCCCTGGACATCGGCCTCAGCCGCGGCCACGTTCAGCATGGGCCGGCTGTATCCCGTGGTGGTTCCGATGGCGATACCCCGCCCCCTGAGATGCTCGACTGTTGAAAGCAGTCCCGGAATGAGATCGGATGCTCCGACGATGCAGGTGGGAAGATTGGGAGTGAACCACTCGTACAGGTCCTCGACCGACGACTCGGTCCAGGGAGCGCCATGCGCCTGTTCCCATCGGGCCGCGACGGAGGGCATTTCGAGGATCCTGCGGATGTGCTCCTTCTTGTCGATGCCCATGGGGGCGCGGGCCTCTTCGCGGGTGATGCTCACCCCTTCCAGGGCGAAGGCTTCGAGAAAGGCGTTCACCGGCGCCTGGCACCCGTAATCGATGATCGTGCCAGCCCAGTCGAATATGACCGCTTTCAGAAGGGTGTTCCCGTTTCGGTCGAAGGATTGCATGACATGCGGCTCCTTGTCATGTGTCGGTTCATGTTTCCGCGGATGCTGCCGGATGTCCGCAGGGAGGTTGCTCAACGCCTCACGAATGCCATGACACAGGCTCCCAGCAGGCAGATGACCGCTGTGAGGGGGAAAATGGCCTCCGACCCCAGCGCATCGATCATCCACCCGTAGAACGGTCCCTGTGCGGCGGCGAAGGCATAGGCGCAGGCGTCGAGTATGCCGACTCCGGTGCCTGCGTGGCTCCTGCCGAGCAGGTCGGGGGAAAGGGCCCAGAACGACGACTGGGGGCCGTACACGAAAAACCCGGCGAGGAACAGGAGAACCACCCCCGCGAGCCGGTTGTCCCGGGGAACGAAATATATTGTCATGGCGGTAACCGCGGCAAGGACCAGGTAGAGCATGATCGGCCGCGAACGGTTCGCATCGAAGATACGGTCCGAGAGATACCCGCCGCTGAGCGCCCCGAAGGCCATTCCAACCGGCAGGGAGAGGGTGATATAGACACTTCCCGGGTCCTGCTTCCATCCCGGGCCGAGATAGTGCAGTGGCACCCATGTGAGAAGGCCGTACCGCGCCATGCTCTCGAAGCCGAGGCCGAGACACGACACGAGGAAGCGTGGATTGGAAAGCGTGTGGAGATAGCGTCTCCTCATGCCCTCCACCGCCGAATCCGTTGAAGGTTCGTCTTCGGCCTCCCCGTCTTCCTGCAATGCGAATCCCAGTTCGGCGGGACGGTCCCGGGCGATGAAGTAGTAAAGTACCCCCGCGAGGAACAGGAGCATCACCGGCAGACGAAACACCCAGCGCCATGACGCGAAGCGCAGAACGGTGATGCTGAGGGCGAAGGTGAGAACAGACGAGAAGCCCGCGGCGAACACATAGAAACCGAAGGCGCGGCCACGTTCGTGATGTCCCCACCAGTTCGAGATGAGCCTGCTGCCCGGCGCCCAGCCGAGGGACTGCGCGAAACCGTTCGCCGTCCAGGGAATCGCGAGCGTGATGAAGGAGTTCCCGAAACTCGTGGCCCAGCTCATGAATGTGGACAGGACCGCCCCGGCGGAGACAAGACGCCTTCCTCCCAGACGGTCGGCGAGGTTTCCGCTGATGGCCTGCCCGGCGCCGTAGGCGGCGAGGGCGGCGCCCGCGATCCATCCCGTGGCCGTCGTGCTGAGACCGAGTTCCAAGCGCAGGTCCCTCACCACCCATCCCCAGTTCTGTCTCCCGGTGTAATAGAACAGGTAGCAGAACATGGTGGCGGCGAGCATGCGCCATTGAAGCCGCCTGAAGTTTCTGACATCGTCTCGATGATCCATCATCTCGCAAGCTCCGGGTACGGGAATGCACCGCTCGAACGGGAGGTACTATCGAATGTCGTTTACAAACCGGCTGTCATTCGCCTATATTGTTACCTGCAATGACGTTTTTGCAAACTTACGGATCGAATATTAGATTAACGTTAAACCGAGGTCTTTTTCGTGAACATTGCCTGGAAGGAGAAAAACCATGGCGCAATCCATGGGCTATCTCGCCTCCCACTCCCGTAATTTCGAGGCGCTGCTCCAGACCTATCGCCAGATCAACCTGACCATCCAATCGGTGTTTCTCATCCTCGGGACCTTTCTGCTCTCGAGGATCGTGGAGAGCCGGTCGTTGGAAACGGCGCTGTTCATGGAATTTCTGCTCCTGGCGCTCACCCTGTTCTCGAACATCGTCATGTGGAAATTCAGCGGGGTGATCCGGGCGCGGGGCGAGGATGTCAACTGGTGGCACAAACACATCGTCCGCATGGAGCGGGAGCTTCCGCCGGACGAGCGGGCCTTCACGCTGTTCAGGGTGAACCAGAGCAGGGATGTGCTCGACAACGGGCTCCTGGACAGCTTTCTGGACGAGGAGAGCTCGGCGACGGAGACGGAAATACGGATGCTTCTGGACGTGGACATCGACCACATCCGGCGTGTCATCAACACATACATCCTCCGGGGCATGAGGCTGATCTGGCTGTTCATCGTGATCATCAGCCTGATGGCGGTCCTCAGGCTGTGGGGATACGTCCCCTGACACGGGGCATCACCGACATTATTGATTGTGCATTACAACTTGCCGTCATATTTTGTGGCAGTATGTCTTTGTCTCCCTGAGTCAACAGACACAAAAACAGTTATGTCGAGACACAGTAAACAGCAATGTCGCTTACCGCACATGCAGCATATATAACAAATACTGCTTGATGGGAAAGAGTGGTAATGAACATTAGAGACGCATCATCAGTCAATCCTGTTGGTCTCATCGTGATGCTCGTGCTGTTCACGACGAGTTTCGCGGTCGCCTATGCCCTGTCCACCCAGAACATATATTGGGTATCGGCCGCGGTCATCGGTGTCGGCTTCTTCACCATCGGGTTCCTCAGCCCGAGGATATCTCTCTACATCCTCATCTTCAGCATGCTGCTCTCTCCGGAAATCGGCAACCGGGACATGTCTTCGGGTGAGGGATTCTCAGTACGCCTGGAGGACCTGCTCCTGCTTGTCATGGGATTCGCGTGGCTGGCTAAGACCGCCATTCACAAAGATCTCGGCCTGACCACCTACACAAAGATAAATCGACCCATTTTCACCTATAGCCTCATATGTGTGATTTCGACCCTGTGGGGAACGATCAACGGTCACGTGAATTCCCTTGTTACCGGCATGTTGTTCGTGATCAAGTATTTCGAATATTTCGTCATCTACTTCATTACGATCAACATCGTCGAATCGAGACAGCAGGTAAAGAACATCCTGACAGCGATGTTCATCACCTTCATCATTGTGCTGTTGTTCGGCTTTTCTCAGATTCCCCAGGGGAACAGGATCTCCGCGCCGTTCGAAGGTGAGGATCTGGAACCGAACACGCTCGGCGGGTATATCGTGATCATGATGAGCATCAGCCTCGCCCTTTTCACAAACCTCAAGATGGGCCCCAAAAAAATTGCTGTGGGAACACTGTGCGCGTTCAGTTTCATCGCTCTGCTCTACACTTTGTCACGCTCGTCATGGCTGGCCATGGTCCCTGCATACATGGGCATAATATTCTTCAGCAAACGTAGAATGACACTTGTTCTTGCGCTTGTTATGGGCATGATAATCGCCCCATTCACCCTTCCCGACATGGTGGTGGAACGGTTCAAATATACATTTACAGGGGGAGGAGACGGACCGATCATCAGCGAACAGGAGGCGGCGTTCATCTTCGAGGGCAGGGTGATAGGAAGAAACCAGGAATACGACTCGTCAACCGAAGCGCGTCTCGGTTCGATGAGAAAAGCGCTGGAAGGCCTGCAGAAGCATCCGCTTCTCGGATATGGCGTGACCGGCTGGGAATTTCTCGACGCCCAGTATCATCTGGTGCTCATCGAAACCGGTGTTCTGGGTTTCATGGCATTCATCTACCTCCTCTGGACCACCGCCGCGATGCTCAACAGGGTCCGTAAGCGATACAAGAGCGACATCCTCTATCATACACTGTCGGTGGGAACTTTCTGCGCGTTCCTCGGTCTTCTCACCCACGCCATCGGGACGAACTCGTTCATCGTGATCCGGCTCATGGAGCCGTTCTGGTGCCTCGTGGCGCTGAACATGGCCATCCCCATCATCGAGGGGGACAGCGAGAAGAAGGAATTCGGCCTCTGACGGTGCATGAACACAGAACCGGTCCCCTATGGTTTAAGCAAACCGAGGCACGATTCGTATGTGAATGCCCAGGATCATGAGTTTTCGACAACTTCTTCTTTCCCAATTGCACCACCGCTGTTCCGGTTTCCGGCTCCTCGCGCCGGCAATGCCCGATGCCATTGAAAACGCCCCTGTTTTCTCACCACGCTTGAAAACTCCGCAAAAGGTTCAAAAAACCTTCCGATTCACCAACTGCCGCGAGAAACACAAGCAGGATGGTGAACCCCGCCAACATGACGGTGCTTCGGGGATGATTTCTGACAGTCAGGAACCCGGCGGCGGCGAGGATGATGAGGAAGGGATCATACGGGAGCCGCAAGCGGGGCGAGGAATAAAGCAGAAGCGATGTTGCCGCGAGCGAAATGAAAAGATACAGGAATATTCCGGGTATTTCCCCTGGAAAGCGCCGCCTGAAGAGTACGCCTGCTATTCCGAAACAGAAGACCGCAAAAAAGAACGGGTTGAATCGCAAAGGCGACCACGGCACGAACCATTCGAGATCGAACGGATAGACGAGAAGCGATGTCTTTATCGGGATTGTTTTCAGGGTTTCGAGGGGGTGACGGGCAATATGTTCCGCTGTTGCTTTCAGAAGATAGGAACTCGCCTCGGCTTCGTTCTCTATCGAATAGTATGCGGTATGTGGGGGAAAAACCTCGTTGAAACCGGGTCCCTCTTCGGGGAAAAGATATGAATTATAGGTGGTAATTCCCGTCCTCGTCGTGGTGGGAACGATCGCACCGAACAGGCGGGCGTTCCGTAAGATCCACGGCGACAGCACAAGCATGAAGGCGGATGCATATACCGCTGTCGGCACGATGCGTTTTCTCCACTTCGAAAGGGGAAAAACCATCCACATGCCGAGAAATACGGCGATGAATATTCCATTCGGCCTGACAAGTGTGGCAAGACCGCAGAGTACACCACCCATGATCGCACCCCTGTGCGACAATCCGGCCACGGCAAGAACGTAAACCGCCGCCACGAGAAAAAACGTAAACAACGTCTCGCTCATAAACTGAATCGAAAAGGACGCGAGAGGGACATACAACGCCGCGGCGCATCCGGACAAGAGGCCGGGAAGAAATCCCAGGAAGTGGCGTGCGAGAAAAAAGACGAGAACGCAGGTCAGGGAATCGAGGATTATCTGCGCCGCCTGCACCGTTCTCAGGCTCGAACCGGGAAGGGACAGTATCACCGCCTCAAACAGCGGATATCCCGGCATTCTTTGAGATGTCTGCGTCTCCCCGTCGAAGGACAGTCCCGTGCCGGCGCGTAATGATTGCGCCAATGCGAAATAGCGTGGTGCATCACCGGTCTTGGGAAGGGTGCCGTCGTCACCGGCAAACAACGCGAACCGTAGGACAAGCGCGAGAAAAAACACGGCGAACGGAGCGCCACGGGCCCATGTATGCGGTACGCTCATGGTACATCCCTTTCATTTGAAACACCTCCCGCATACGATCGCGCCCCCGCGATCATTCCCCTCACCCCCGCCAAAAGAGGTCTCGGGCTCCGGCGCCGGAGACAGTCGCGCAGGAATTTCCCCATCCGGATCGAGAACCACACGGGGAACGAGCTTCGGGGAAAGTGCTTCCGGAACAGCAGGGTGAAATTGTGGGCGTACCAGTAGATGTCCCGCTCGGCGTCCCCGATCCTGCACCCGCCTGTGGGCGCCCCCAGATGAAGAAGCCCGGCGTCCGGCGCATAGACGATCCTCCCGCCCCGTTCCGCCAGGGTCAGGCACACGTCGGTTTCCTCGTAGAGAAAGGCCCCGCCGAGACGGGTATCGAAGCCGCCCGTCTCCATCAGGGCATCGCGGCGGAAGGACATGTTGACCCCCTGGGCGGTATCGACGCCGACCGGCTTCGGGCCCGTAAATCCCCGGTATATGGCCCCGGTCAGCCGGTCAACTTTCCCGATCCGTCCGGCGGGCACGGGCGCGTTCATCTCCTCCCGCCGCTCGGTCACCCTGCCGGCGGTCCCCGTGACGGAAGAATCCCGGTACATCAGCACGTGTCCCCGGATGAACCCCGGCTCCGGCACTATGTCGTCATCCACGAATATGACAATGTCAGCTTCGGATATGGACAGTCCCTCGTTCCTCCCGGCTGGAAGGCCGCGTGTTTCGGTCACGTGGTGAACGAGGCGCGGATCATCGCGGGCGATGTCGCCGAGACGGGTGACGGGGTCGTCGTTCTGGTCGACCACCACGACCCTGAAACGGGGATACTCCTGTGCGAGCAGGGCGCGGACGGTGTCGAGGACCATATCCGGCCGCCCGCGGGTGGAAACGATCACATCCACCGGAGTTTTCATCATTTCCGCGTCCAGACGGTCGAGGGTGTCCATGAAATCATTACGCCCGGCCGGTTTTCCATTTCGGTAAACCACCCTGAGAGGGAACGATTCACGATAGGGATCGAGAATTTCCGGATAGGGGCCGTATGTTTCGGCATCATAGGGCACAAGGGTCCTGAAACGCTCTCGGCAATACAGAGCTCCCGCTTCCGAAATGTCCGTCACACCGTAATCCTCCCGGATATGATCGAGGGCATAATCACGTCTGGTGGGATACTTCTCGAAATCGTCCTGCTTTCGCCATGGTTCGAGATAACTCCGGACAACCAGCATTTCCGGCGAATCGAGACCCCACATGTGGAATGATACCGTCGCCCGGAAATAGATGCGCTTGTAATAAAAGGGATATTGCAGTTCACGCATCTTGCCCGAGGTTGTGTGATACATCTTCGGCGACCAGGTCAGGAGCCAGTCTTCAGAAAAAACCGGACGCTCGGTATTTTGATGAAACAGGTCACCATCGATCTGCACAAGCGGTATGTAGACGGCGTAAAAACAGTCCTGATCGAGGGAAAAAATAAAGTCGCGGATTTTCCGGAATGTCTCGGAGCCCTGTGTCCGGCATATGATATCCCCGTCCCACCGGAGTATCCATGAGCACGTGGTGTTTTTCAGGGCATGGTCGCGAGCCACGCCAAAATCGGCGTCGGGATGCAGTTCCAGGGAATAGTCGAGATCCAGGTCGCCCATGACATGCTCGATGATGGAAACCGTATCATCCGTGGAACCGTTGTCGATAAAACTGATCTGATCGACGAATGGCGCAAGGGACCGTATGGTCGGCTCGATCCACTGCGCCTCGTTTTTCACCGTCAGATAGACACTGATTCCCTGCTTCCTGTGTCCGGCCTTTTCAACCAGGCCGGTTTTCGGAAGCCACCAGAACAGATTTCCCAGACGGTGACGGAGATTTATTGCATCCTTGATTCGCTTGAGCCAGGGTATGTCTTCCATCCAGAAAAAATGCATTCGGATGCTCATTTCTTTTCCGGCCGTTTCCCCGGACACACCCGGGGCGCCTGGGAAAACGGCTGAGTGGAAAATTTTGTTGTACATATAAATTTGATGTCGTATTATTTCTATATTTATGGCTTGATGGCCGTAAAAATCAACAGTAATATTGCCATCGAAGCAAATATTTCAATATAAAAAATCGCATTGCTTGGTGCGGAACTGTATACGGCGCCTGAACGGATACCGAAATGAAACATGTTCTACTGACCGGTGCGGCCGGCTTCATCGGAAGCGTCACGGCCGGAAAGCTTCTTGAGCGCGGATACCGTGTCATCGGCATCGACAACATGAACGACTACTACGATGTCAGGCTCAAGCACCACCGGCTCGACAAACTGGTAAAATACGAGAATTTCACGTTTCTCGAAATCGACATCGAGGACCGTGAGGCTCTCGACTCGATTCCCGAAACATCGGAGATCGACGGTGTCATCAACCTGGCGGCCAGGGCGGGCGTCCGCTACAGCATCATCGATCCGTTCGTCTATTTCAGGACGAACTGCATCGGTACGCTGAACCTCCTCGAATTTTCGGTGCGCCGTTCCTTCAGGAAATTCGTGCTCGCCTCCACTTCTTCCCTCTATGCGGGCCAGCCCATGCCCTTCAAGGAGGACCTGCCGGTCAACGAACCCATATCCCCCTATGCAGCGAGCAAAAAGGGCGCCGAGGCGATTGCATACACCTATTCGCACCTCCATGACATCGACGTCACCATTCTTCGTTATTTCACCGTATACGGGCCGGCGGGACGTCCTGACATGAGCATCTATCGCTTCATTACATGGATCGACGGGGACACGCCGATCATGCTGTACGGCGACGGGACGCAGCAGCGGGATTTCACGTATGTGGACGATATCGCCGGGGGAACGGTCAGGGCATTCGAAGCGCGGACGGGCTTCACCACGATCAACCTCGGCGGCAACCGGCCCCATGAGATGAACAGGGTCATCGAATTGATCGAGGACCACGTGGGGAAACAGGCTGTCATCGACAGGCGTCCCTTCCCGAAAACCGATATCCGGGCGACCTGGGCCAATATCGAAAAAGCAGGAAGCATCCTGGACTGGAGCCCCTCGGTATCTATCGAGGAGGGCATCGGGCGGACGGTCGACTGGCACAGGCGGAACCGGGATTTTCTCCGCACGATCCGTATCGATACCACGGTGTGAATGACAATCACTGAACCCGCTTTCACGATCACGAGCACCCCCAAGATTTTCCGGAGCATGGTTTTGACGACTGAAGACCGTGGAAGCACCCCATCACCCAATCCGCCTCGGGGGCTCGTTTCATCGGTGTTCGGGGACGTCCTCATCCGACGGGTCCTCAGACATTCTTCCTTTCTCTATTCCTCTTCGATGATAGCCGCAGGTCTCGGCTTCCTGCAATCGATCATCGTCGTTCGCACACTTGGAGTGAAGGATTACGCCGTCTGGGTGCTTGCCACGACATACATCGGGACGATCACCACCCTGCTGGATTTCAGGGTCTGGGAAACGGTCATCAAATACCTGTCCGAATTCATCGCCGCGAAGGACCCGAGGCGCGCCCTGGCGATGGTGAAACTCGCCTATTTCATCGATTTCGCCACGGGAATCCTCGCCTTCGCCGTTGCCGTCATCGCCGCCCCGTTCGCCGCACAAATCCTCGGCAGGCCCAGGCTCGCCGAAGTGGCATGGATCATAGGTCTCAGTTCCCTCGTCATTACCGTGAACGGGTCCTCGAATGCGATACTCAGGGTCTTCGACAAGTTCAAGCACATATCGGTCGCCGAAATAGCGACCGGCGTTTTCAGCCTGCTCACCGTCGGCGTGGTGGCCGTGCTTGGATATGGTCTTTACGGCATCGCGGCGGGCTATGTCATATCCATGCTGGTGTCGGCGCTCCTGCTTGGCGCATTTGCCCTCCGGACGACGCGGGAAGAGTTCGGCCATGTCGCCCGGACGAGTCCGCTGGCACTCCTGAAAAGCCGTTTCCGGGAGTTGGGGAAATTCCTTTTTCACACCAACACCGGCGCAATCTGGGGCATGATCATCAGGCAGTTCGATGTGCTCGTCCTCGGATATTTCGGCACGGCGTCTGATGTGAGCTATTTCCAGCTGTCCAAGAATATCGTCTCGGTGCTCGGGAAACTGAGCGATCCCATTTATCACAGCGTCTTTCCCGAAATATCGAAACTGATCCGCCGGGCCGGCATGACCGAGTTCAACACCTTCCTCAAAAAAATTACGGTCATGATGGCGGGATTTTTCATTCCCCTCGCCGTCGCGGTGTTCCTGCTCTCCGGCCTGATCATGCGTCTGGCATACGGCCCCGATTTCATCGAGGCCGCACATGCCATACGGATCATGGTCTGGGGCATCACACTCAGCTGCGTATTCACCTGGGTCCGTCCCACCATCATAGCGATAGGAAAGCCTCAAATCGGCAACCTCACCGGTTTTATCAACACCATCGGCTTCCTCGCTGCTCTGGCGCTGCTCGTTCCGAAATACGGTTACATCGGAGCCGCGACAGCCTATCTGGTCCCGTTTGTGCTTGGACACACCGTGCTGATTACGTATTATCTGAGATACTCCCTGCGCCATCGCGAGCGCGATATCCCACAGTGACAGGTTGTCCGCCGGCCCCGACCGCCATGCTCCCCTGCGGCCCTGTCAGATACACTTCCGTATCGAGGCGGAGCCGTCATGTTGATTGAAAACGTCAGAAGGAAATCCACCGTCCTTATCACCGGGAAGCAGCTTCACAAACCACTCCTGCTCACGGCGGCCGCCGTGTTTGTTCTCCTGTACTGCGGCCT
>CAYNWJ010000030.1:0-17322 GCA_964400815.1 uncultured bacterium | reverse complement strand
TCCGCAGGCGGGACGTGTGTGTGAAGCTGCTCGGCGAGGGCGAGGTGACCAAGGCCCTGACGGTGCGGGTTCATAAGGCCAGCCGGAGCGCTCAGGAGAAGCTGTCGGCCGCCGGCGGACGGGTGGATCTGATCGGCTAGCCGTCCGGGCAGGGGTGATCGTTGCGGTCCCTCGCTTCACCTCGGAACTGGTCGAAAGCGAAGCGATGCCGGCGGGCCCCGAAGTATGGGATGATACTGCCATTGTGCTGCCCGGCAAACACACTCTTCACAATATCTATACGGGAGAAGAACTGGAGACGGAAAACACCGCACCGGTTTCGGAAATCTTCGGAACCTGTCCCGTCGCGGTGCTCATCGAAAAGGAGTGGACATGAACAGAAGGGGAAGCGGAGTATTACTTCACATAACATCGCTGCCATCACGTTTCGGTATCGGCGATTTCGGACCCGAAGCGTACGATTTTGCCGACAGGCTCGCAGGCGCCGGACAGCGCTACTGGCAGATTCTCCCGCTGAATCCGACCGACGGGCTCTATGACCACGCCCCCTATCACAGCATATCGGCTTTCGCCTTCAATCCTCTGCTCATAAGTCCCGAATTCCTGGTCAGTGACGGCCTGATCGATGAGCACGACCTCGAAAATCCGGGACCTTTCCCTTCGAACCGTGTTGATTTCGATCAGGTCAAGGCGTTCAAGGAGCCCCTGTTCGAAAAGGCTTTTCGGCGCTTTCAGAAACGCAACGACCGTGGAGAATTCGAGCGGTTTGTTTCCCGAAACACCCGATGGCTCAATACCTACGCCCTGTTCCGGGGCCTCAAGGATAAATTCGGTCCCGGAGCATGGAACGAATGGCCCGAAGATATCCGCCGTGGTGACGCCGGCGCGATCGATCGCCTACGGGGAGACATAGCGGAAACGAAGGAAAAGGCCCTGTTTCTCCAGTTCATCGCCGCTCGACAGTGGATGGCGCTGAAAAATCACTGCAACGAGCGGGGCGTTTTCATCATCGGCGATATTCCCATATACGTCGATTACGACAGCGCGGATCTCTGGGCGCACCAAGACAACTATAAACTCGACGGGGACGGCAGACCGACGGTGGTGGCAGGCGTTCCGCCCGATTATTTCAGTGAAACGGGCCAGCTTTGGGGCAATCCCATCTACGACTGGGATGTCATGCGGCGTACGGGATTCGAATGGTGGATGCGGAGGGTCGGGCACAATCTCGACCTCTTCGACATCGTGCGGATCGATCATTTCCGGGGTCTGGTGGCGTACTGGGAAATTCCGGCCGGTGAAAAAACCGCCATGAACGGAAGTTGGGTTGAAGTTCCCGTGTATGATCTTTTCGACAGGCTGAGCCTGCTCAGGCCCTTCATGCCCATCATCGCCGAGGATCTGGGGCTTATCACCCCCGATGTCCGCGAGGTGATACGGCAGTACGATTTGCCGGGCATGAAGGTCATCCAGTTCGCTTTTGGCGAAGACATGCGGACGAATCCATACATCCCCCACAATGTGGAGGAAAACTACATCTACTATATCGGCACCCATGACAACAATACCGCACGGGGATGGTACGAAAACGAAACCTCGCGGGAGGAGCGCAGCCGGGTCGACCGGTACCTCGGCCGTGAGGTGACGGCGGACACCGTTCACATCGAGTTGATGCACGCTGTCATGATGTCACGGGCACGCACCGTGATTTTTCAGGTGCAGGACCTCATCGGCGCGGGGGGTGACGCCCGGATGAACGTTCCCTCGAAAAACACGAACAACTGGCGGTGGCGCTGCCCGGCAGGAGCACTGAAAGAGGAACACATGGGCATGCTCGCGGATTTGACCCGGATGTATGGAAGGACGTGACCGATTCATTCGTGACGGTTGATATGCGGTCTGCATAACCGCCGAACCGGCACGTAATGCATAATCCATCATGTACCGTTAACAACAGAAAGAGTTCGAGGCCGGCCATGGTTTACTTCAATCTCGCGATCGCCACCGTAACAGGGTTGCTGCCCATCGCGAATCCCTTCAGCACGGCGGCCCTCTTCCTCGGCATCACCAAGGGAGTTTCTCCGGAGGAACGCCGGCGACAGGCCTTCATGGGCTGCGTCTATATGTTCGTGATTCTTACCGTTTTCCTGATTCTCGGAACGCTTATCATGGAATTCTTCGGCATATCAATTCCCGGCCTCCGCATCGCAGGCGGCATCATGGTGATGCGTGTGGCCATGTCCATGCTGAAGTCGGAGGACGAACGAAATCCCGAGGATGCGAAGAAAGAGGCCCGGGAAAAATCTGACATCTCGTTCACACCCTTGGCGATGCCGAGCCTGAGCGGTCCCGGCGCCATCGCGGTAACCATCGGCATGGCGTCCGAAGTCAGCGCGGTGATCGAATACATTGCCATTCTGGGCGGCATCTTCATCGTCTCGATCATCTGCTGGCTCTGCCTCAGGGCCTCATCCTCCGTTGTCAAGTTTCTCGGTAACAATGGACTGAATGTAGTTGGCCGCATCATGGGATTTCTCCTGCTCTGTGTCGGGGTCCAGTTCATCGTGAACGGCATAACCGGCATCGTCGTCCAGGAAGAATTTCTCAGGAGAATAGCGGAAGCCTACCACGCTGCGACAATGTGAGCGAAAATTTCATCCGAGGATTACGAGTACGGGCCATAATCCCGTCGCCGGTCGTTACGGCTCGGCGGGTATCCGTTTTTAAATACGTGTTCCGTTTCTCCTGGTTTCAGGTGATTGCGCCCCTAATTTTCTGTAATCCGGTTTTCCGGGCAGGTCAGCACAGGTTACCGAAGGAGCAGCAATACAACGCACCAGCAATTTATCGAAGATGTTCTCAGGTTTCCAGCGCCTGTTGAACCTGAAGATGAACTCATCAAGGTAGTGTTGTAACTGTTTTGATGGAATAGAGTAATATACCCCTCTCACCCACATTTTCAGATTGGCGATGAGAATATGGACCTTGGGAAGGGTATCCTCATCATTGCTCTTTGACCAGTCAAGTCCCAATTTTTCTGTAAAAACCATCTCATGATCGCACTCAGGTCGTTGCAGTGCTGTGGGAATGTGGGAAACGCGCAGCGCTTTCCAAGTGACGTGGGACGGCGTCAGGCGTTCCACGGCACGTCATTTCCACAGCTTCCATATCCAGATACCTCCTTTCCATCCATTCCTCGTTGGCTTCCATTGACAGGGCCGATATCAGCCTGACACACGCGTTTTCATTGGGAAAGACCCGCACTACTCGCGTGCGCCGCTTGAGTTCCTGATTGAAGCGCTCCAGCATATTTGTGGTTCGCATTTTTTTCCGGTGATGGACCGGCAGAGCGTACACGGCAAGAATGTCTTCACCACCTTCTTCCAGGAGTTTTGCAACCTTCGGATGGGATTCGGAAAAAGTTACAATCGCTTCGTTCAGACGCTTGCGCGCCACCTTCCCCCGTACCGGGAGAAGGAAAAGCGCCTCGGGTCGGGCTCCCTCTTTCCCTTCATGGGGAGAGGGCCGGCGAGAGGGGACGATGGATCTGCAACTTTCAGCCTGAATCCCGGAGAAGGGGAAAGGATGCTCAATTAACTGGATAACCGGCACAAATTAAGCAAAAGACCCCGCCATCTCCGACGGGGTCTTCCTGTTTATCGGCAATGCCAGGGTTTCACTCACTCCGCGGCCAGGGATAGGCGTTCGATCCGGCGTCGGCGTGGAACGGTCCCTCGGGAAGCGAGGCGCTCCAGGCGAGGAGGGGTTCTGCGAGACGCCGGACGATGGCGGGATTGTCGGCGGCGACGTTGTTAAGCTCCGTGGGATCGGAGGGGATGTCGTAGAGTTCCGTCCGGGAGCCGTCGGGATTCATCAGGAGCTTCCAGCGCCCGTCGGACGCGGCCAGCGCGGGGCTCTTGTGTATGACATGACCATACACGGGAAACCGGTTCTCCCACATGAGGACCTTCGAGCGTTTCACCGGCTGGCCGATGAGCGCACGCGACATGTCCTCGCCGTCCATGACGGACATGCCGGAGACATCGGCTCCCGCGAGCGCGGCCACGGTGGGAAGCAGGTCCACGCCGCCGATCACACTGTCATTATCGACCGAGCCTGCGGGGGTGGTCCCTTTCCATCGAACGATGAATGGCTCCCGGATGCCGCCCTCGTAGAGGCTCCGTTTGATGCCGCGGAATGGACCGGTGTTGGTGCTGCTCGCGCCGCCGTAATGGGACGTGAACCGCATCAGTCCCGACTCGGGGCCGTTGTCGCTGGAGAAGATCACGATGGTGTCCTCCCCCAGGCCCAGCTCGTCGATGGTGTCTAGGATGCGCCCCACGTGACGGTCGATGTTGGTGAGGACCGAATACCACACTTGGAGCGAACCCTTCTGGTCCCCGTATCCGGGCGAAAGATGCTCGTAGGGGGCCAGGTGCTCCTCCGTGGGACGGAGGGGGGAATGGGGGTCGTAGAGCCAGGCATTGATATAGAATGGCCCGCCCCGATGATCGCGGATGAAGGAGATTGTCTCGTCGGCGATCATCTCAGTTGAGCCGGGACGCTTCCCCGGGCCGTCGAGACAGGACTTGTAGACATCGATGCCATATTCCGTCGGATCGGGAGCGTCATCGACGCCGCCGCCGCTCAGGTGCCATTTCCCGAAATGCCCGGTGGCGTAGCCCGCGCCCCGGAGCATGCGGGTGAGGGTCGGGACCGATGGTTCGACATAGTCGGGCATGCCGCGTTCAACATTGAGGTCGTGACGCGCCAGATAGTCGTGGATGCCGAGACGGGACGGGAACTGCCCGGTCATGATGCCGGTCCTGCTGGGTGAGCAGACCGCCGAGGCGACATAGAACCGGCTGAAGATCGTCCCCTCCGCCGCCATACGGTCGAGACTGGGCATCTTCAGTTCCTCGCGGACGGTCCAGCCGCCGTGGGCCTTAACCGACCGGTGGCCATGGCACGGCAGGTCGGCCCACCCGAGGTCATCGCAGAAGATGAAGACCACGTTCGGCTGTTTCCGGGAGCCGCGGGTACGGTTCTGTGCGCCGGCCCCGTCAGCGAAAACACCAGCGAACGCAGCCCCCGCGCCGGCCATCGTCGAGAGAAATCCGGCCCTGGTCATCGATGCCATGTCTCGATCCTCCTTCCCCGTCTCCACGGGATCTGAGTGGTGGGAACTTCCGAAATCAACCCTGCCCGTCCAAAGCGCCTCGTCTAAAGATCGCCGTAGGTGTCGTACACCTCGTCGATGGGCATGCCGTTGCGGATGGCTTCGCGCTCGGCGTCCTCGAAATCGAGAATCTCCTCGGCCCGGATGAGGACCTCGTCAACGTAGTCCCTCGGTACCACCTGGAGGCCGTCGTCGTCCCCGAAGATGAAGTCGCCGGGGTTCACGACCACATAGTGGGTCAGATGGCCCGGCATGTGGATGGGGACGTTCACGTCCATCACCCGCCAGCCGCCGTACGCGTTCGGTGTGGTGCCCCGGGTGAAGTACGGGAAATCGCCCAGCTTGAAGATGTACTGGGTGTCGCGCGTCCGGCCGGAATTGACCACGCCCACGCAGCCGCGTGAACGGGCAAGGTTGCAGCTCATCTCGCCGAACTGCGCCGCCTGCATGTCGTTGCCGGTATCGAAGACCAGCACGCTTCCGGGAAACACCGACCGCATCATGCGCTTCTGGGGCGAACCCTCCTCCTTCCAGCGGAGATAGCGGGCGTCGTGTTCCTCCCCGGTCATGTGGGTTTCCGGGGCGAGGGAGTGCCACTTGACCGGCAGACAGCGCCCGGCGATGATGTCGTGCTCCCGGAGCGGCTTGATCTCGTGGGACAGGATGGTGTTCACGATGCCGGTGAGCCACATGGCGTCGCTCAGACAGCCGCCGTAGAGCCGGCGGAAGCGGCGGACGCGCTCCATGTCGTCGATGTCAAGCGTGCGGGGGTTTTCCGGCCTCGGCGGGATAACAAAGGGGTACTCCTCCATGGTGATATCGGTATCGATGAATGCCGGTTTCGGCCTGTCGATCGCCATCGGTTCCTCCGTAAATGGATTGTTCGGTGGTTGAATACGTTACATCCGGTTCGCGCCATGCGTACAAAGCATCGCCTGCACGCCGGTTTCGCCGGCGTATGGCGCCGCTTCTTTCCCGTCCGGGACCGCGAACGGGGCTCATAAGGTATAAACAAATGCAGCACATCACGTTACGCGACATGCTGCATCGTGAGCGTCATCCGTTAATCTACCATCACGAGAATTCGAAGTCAAGGCTCGAGTTGTCGCCGATAGCCAGCACCCGCGGCCGCTCGACCACCTGGGCGTTGTCGCCGATGAGGGAACTCCTGAGACAGGCGTTCTCGACCCGTGCGCCGCCGCCGATGATGCTGTCGGAGACCACCGCCTTCTCGATCACGGCCTCGTCGCCCACGGAGACATAGGGCCCGATGACCGACTGGCGCACCGTGGCTGATCCGGAAATATAGACCGGGGGAATGATGATGCTGTCCTCGGCTTCGGCCGCGCCGCCCTCCTGCTCGAGCATATAGCGGTTCGTCTCGATGAGGGTCTTCGGCGTGCCGCAGTCGAACCAGCCGCGGATGGAGAAGGGCGAGAGCTTGAGACCCTTTTCCACCATGACCTGGAACGCGTCAGTGATCTGATACTCGCCCTTGGTCATCACGTCCTTCTCGATGATCTCGTCGAGGGCGTCGAAGAGATTCTTCGAACTTTTAATGTAGTTGAATCCCACGATGGCCAAGTTGGACTGGGGCTCGGCGGGTTTCTCGACGAATTTCGAGATCACGCCGTCGTCCACGTTCACCACACCGAAGCGCCGGGGGTCCTCCACCTCCTTCACCGCGATGACACCGTCGCGCCCACGGTCGATGAAATCTGTGAAATCGCCGTCGATGATGGTGTCGCCGTACATGATGACCAGTTCCTCGCCTTCGGCCAGATCGCGTGTGAGACTGACCGCGTGCCCCAGCCCCAGACGTTCCTCCTGGACCACCTCATGCACTTCCACGTCGGGGTATTTGTTCTTCACGAAGAGGGGTATGTTCCCCCCGTCGCTCGAGATGATGAGAACGAAGCGCTTGCAGCCCAGGGGGATCAGGCTGTCCATGATATGGGCGAGTATGGGTTTGGCGCCCACGTGCAGGAGCGCTTTGGGTTTCGTGTGGGTCAGGGGACGCAGACGGGTCCCCGATCCCGCGACCGGAATGATAGCAAGCATGGTATTCACATCCTTCGGTTATGATGAACGTAGATCGACCGGCGTTTTCGTTCGAGGACCGGGAAGACGGGACGTTCGGCCGCGGCTCAATCGGTCTGTTCCTTGCGCGCCCCGTCGGACGGTTCCGGGACGAGAATACGGGAAACGCCCGATGCGAGCAGCGCCTCGATCATCCCGTCCGGTTCCGGATTGAGTGCGATCACCGTACCGCCCTTCCCCGCTCCGGCGAGCTTGGCGGCTATGGCGCCGTTGTCGAGCGATGTCCGGATGACCCGCTCGTTTATCTCGGACGAGGAGCCGGTCGCCCGGGTGATCTCATGATTCTCGGTCATCGCCTCGCCCAGGAGTTCCCAGTCGCCCTGGATGACGGCCTTTTTGGACATGCGGGCGATGTGCGCCAGACGGAGCATGCCCTTCACCACCTGCGGCTCGCCCTCCAGCCAGCGGTCGCGAATGGGCTTGTGGACCACGCCGGAGACACGCTGGATACCGGTATGGGCCAGGACGATGGGGACACGCGGCGCGGATGGGGCCAGATCCTCGACCGTCCCCAACGGTTCGCGGCTCAGGGGAAGATAGTGTTCCTTGTCGCTGAAATCGAGCAGGTTCAGAGAACCGAAGGAACACATGTAGGCGTCCTGGTAGCCGCACACGATCTTGAGGAAATACAGTTCAATATGACGGACCACCTCGGCGAGCATGTGACGCCTGAGATAGACCTTTTCACCCCAGACCGCGGTTTCGGAGGAGCCGGCCCCGCTTTCCTCCATCCACTCCAGAAGCGCCGCCACCAATGCCGTCATGACCGCCGTGGAACCCGACAGTCCGGCGCGAACGGGTATGTCCGAGGATACCGTGATGCGGGCGCGCGCCTCCTCGAGCTCGAAATACTCGATAGCCGCGAGAATGGCGTCGAACATGCCGCCGTCCTGACGCAGGTCATCCTCAGAACGGACCTGTTTGACCTGGCCCGCGACCTCGAACTCGAGCCCGTCCCAGTCCTCCACCACGACCGTGGCCCGCTCGCTGGTGGAACACGATATGACCGCCCCGCCGTACATGTCCGAGGGATTTCCCACGATGCCGCACCGGCCCGGCGCCGACCAGGCTGTCCTCATGCTCAGACCTCCTTGAGCCTGCCGCGGATGTACTGGCGGATCATGTAGCCGTATTCCGGATCCTCGAGCGCGAAATCGATGAACGCCTTGAAATAGGTCTCGAAGCCTCCCACGTCGTACCGGTGCTCGTCCGCCCTGAGCCTGACACCCACCACCTTGCGCCCCATCTTGATCAGGGTGTTCATGGCGTCGGTGATCTCGAGCTCGCCCTTGCGGCCTGCGGGTGTGCGGCGGATTGCCTCGAAGATGTCCGGCGAGAAGATATAGCGGGCGGAAACCGCCAGACGCGAAGGAGCCTCCGAAGGCAGGGGCTTCTCGATCAATTCCTCAACCTCGAACGAGGCGCCGGTCCTGCCCTTCGGTTTTGCAACGCCGTACTTCCGCACAGAGTCCTCGTCCACCTCCATGAACGCCACCGTGGCGCCCGCTTCCTCGGTTTCGTGGATATCCGCCATACGGCGAAGCAGGCTCGAATGGTTGCCGCCCCGGATGACCGAATCGCCGAGAGCGACCGCGAAACAGTCGGAGCCGGCGAACTTCTCGGCATAGGAGATGGCGTCGCCCAGACCGTTCGGACTTGTCTGGCGGATATAGAAGAACGAGAGGTTCTCCGGAATGTCCCGCTCGTAACCGGCATCGGCGAATTCCGGGCTGAAATCGAAATGGTCCTCGATCGAGCGTTTCTTGCGGCCGGTGACGAAGAGGATGTTGTCGAGGCCCGCCTCCGCGCATTCCTCGGCCACATACTGGACGATGGGTTTACGGCCGATGGGGAGCATTTCCTTCGGCTGGCTCTTGGTCGCCGGGAGGAGCCTGGTCCCGAGCCCGGCCACGGGGATGACCACCTTGTTGATCGGCATGGCTGGCCTTTCGTTTATGATCCGTGAATCTCACCCTTTCCATTATTTATTCCGGGTATCCAGTTAGGTAAGCAACACATGATTCAGCAGCTCTCTGCGAAGCCCCCTTCCGTCGCTTCGCGCCACCTTCCCCCGAAGCGGGAGAAGGAAAAGCACCACGGGTCGGGCTCCCTCTCTCCCTTCAGGGGGAGAGGGCCGGGGAGAGGGGGACGATTAAAACCAGAGAGTTCAACCTGAAATGCCCGGTTTCAGGCCCGGTCAATAATAACGTATATGGATGCTGACTAAACTTGATAACCGGATTATTTATTATAAAAATACGTCACCGCGTGTGTTCAGTCAATCCCTATTAACACCCTGGCACCCCCCCGTTTTCCGGCAAACGCATTTTCTTCGGCGGTTTTCATTTGCTGAACCGGGATGTTCGGGATTACGGGATGAACCACGATTGGAATCCTGTCAATCCTTTCATCCCATTAATCACGGTTCAAACGTTGCACGGTCTATCATCATTCTTCCCTCGTCGCCAGCATCGGTTACATGCGGTATTATCAATTGTTCAAAGAATCTTTTCTTGCGTGTATGTTGGATGCAATACCATACTTTATAACAGCTTATGTGTATTATCCGATGGTTTTCGGGGAATTGCCAGGCCATATTCTTCCACCACACAAGGCAGCCGTTCATCAGGAAAGTTGGTCTCGCATGGGGCCGGAAGGGTCTGCCTTAACCCATTTTTCACGTGCGGGAGGGTGGAACGTTACGACGTGACAGGGGCATGAACGCCTCCCCCCGTTACCTGATGTGCAAACCAGTTTCAGACAACACAGCATTCATCGCTTGCACGGATGAACGAAATGTGGCACATTACCAGTATCGAACACTACAGGCATAACCGAAGCCTGCACAAGCAGCCACCGGCACCATGCGGAACCCGGCCATGTCCCGAAAAAAAGACCTCACACAAAAACCGGATGCGAATCCCGTCGAGAAAACTCCCGTTTTCCGGAACCTGTGCGCCGTTTATGGAGCAAGCCCCATACCGACGGTCATCCTGTCCCCTGATGATCGCATTCTCATGCTCAACGAGGCCATGGAGCATCTCGTGGGCAGAAAGGCTGATGAACTGCTGACCATCGAAAAGGCGGGAGAGCTTCTGCTTCCCGATCCCGATTACAGGGAAAAGATTCTGGCCCTTTCCAGGGAATCGCGCGATCATGGCACGGATCTCAGCCGCACCGTGATCGAATTAGTATCCAAGGACGGCGAAACCAGACAGATCGAGCTCGCTTCCTATGATGTCGACGCGGACAACGGCGAAATGCTCCGCGTCACCCAGGCCATCGACATCACCGACCGTCACGCAGCGGAAGTCCGGCTTCGCGAAATCGAGCGACAGTTCAGCCTGTTGAACACGTTCGTGACCGATGTGATATGGACAATGGATACAGAGCTGTGTTTCACCTATGCCAGCGCTTCTGCGAAGGCTCTCTTCGGCATTCCCACCGGCAAACTCGAGCGAATGTCTGCGAAGAACATATTCCCCTCCGGGACAATCGAACGCTTCAGGATGTTCCTCGAAAACGAACACCAGCCGGCAGCCGATGACCAGGACCGTGAGCCGTCACTGATGTTCGAGGCGAAAATTGAACGGGAGCGGGAAGGTACGGTCATCGTGGAGCACAGGCTCGCGCTCATGTACGATGAGACCGAGGGTACGGTGATCGGCATTCTGGGCGTCACACGCGACATCACCGAGCGCAGCAGGACAGAAGTGGAACTGAGAAACAGTGAAAACAGGTTCCGCAGCCTCGTTTCTACCGCTCCCGTCGGCATCGTGCTCACAGACGGCGACGGTGTGATCCAGGTGGCGAACAACGCCTACGCCGGCCTGTTCGGTCTCCTGGTCGAGGAAGTGACCGGAAACAACTTTTTCGCGCAGATTCCCGTGGTGGAGCGACAGACACGTGCGAGCGGCATGTTCAGGTTCCTTCTCGATCATAACACGCTTCCCCCGCAGGAAGTGACGGTGATCAACCGCCACGGCCTGGAGGTTCCCGTGGAGATCACCGGCACGGTGCTCCGGGACCGTGAGGGGTACGCCAGCAATTTCATTTTCGTGACACGGGACATCACGGAACGGCGGATCGCGGAAGAGGCGGTCCGCACGTCCGAAAACACCTTTCGCGATCTGGTGGAGAACCTCAACGAGATCATCTATACCATCGACAGCGACGGCATCATCACCTATATCAGCACCCCTGTCTGTGACATTTTGGGGTTCGAGCCGGGGGAAATGACCGGGCGGGATTTCACCGATTTCATGCACCCGGACGATCTGGCCCATTCCCGGAAGAAATTCGAGGAGATCAGGCACGGTGATGTGAGCCAGAACCAGTACCGTCTCCGGAAAAAAAACGGGAAATACATCTGGGTCCTGACATCGAGCAGACCGGTGGAATTCGAGGATTCCTCAAAGGGGCTCCAGGGCTCGCTCATGGACATCAGCGAACGCAAACGCGTGGAGGAATCGCTGCGTGAAAGCGAGGAACGCTACCGGCTCTTCGTGGAGCACTTCCAGGGTATCGCATTCAGCATCAGGCCGGATTTCTCCCCGATCTTCCTCCACGGCGACGTGGAGAACATCACCGGCTATACGGCGGAAGAGATCATGTCCGGCTCGGTTGTATGGGAGAACATCATGCATCCGGACGACATCCCGCGCTCCCGTATGGACATTGCACCCATTGAAGAATACGTGGGCGCAACGTGCGAAACCGAATACCGCATCATACGCAAGGACGGACTGATCCGCTGGCTCTACCAACTGCTGATGAGTGTCGAGGACAAGGGAAGCGACGGCGTCATCTATGTCGGCACTCTGTATGATCTCACCCAGATGGTCGAAACCCGCGAGAAACTGCGCGATGCCCGGAGCGAGCTGGAGCTGAAAACCAGAAACCTCGAGGAAACCAACACCGCCCTCAATGTCCTTCTCAAGCACCAGGACGACGAAAAGAAGGAGATGGAAAAAAAGATCGTCAACAACCTGGACACCCTCGTCTCCCCCTATCTTGAAAAGATCCGGCAGGTCAGTTCGGACGAGCGCGTGAATACCTTCATCAACATCATCCGCACGAACATCGAGGAAATGACCCGCCCGATGGCCGATGTACTGAGTTCCTACTATTCGAAACTGACGCCGACCGAGATCCAGATCGTCAACATGATACGGGAGAACAAGTCCACGGCGGAAATGGCGGAGATGCTGTTCGTCAGCGAAGCCACTATCTTTTTCCACCGCAGGAACATCCGGGAAAAACTGGGCTTAAAGAACAAACGGGTCAACCTGAAATCCTTCATCCAATCGCTTTCCTGACCGCCCCGAAAAAAATATTGATAGGCCCTTCCCTGCAAAAATACCCCATTATTTTACAACGTTTTTTCCCGAAAAATGTGTATATTGTAACCACGAACGACGTAAAAGATTATTGCATAAACTGAAAGGGGTTTCAAAGGAGGGCAACCTCCGAAAACATCAGACGACCCCCGGTTTCCATAGAAATTCCGTGGGGAAGAGACATGAGACTTAGGAATAACGTTCGACACTCCCTTTTTCATTAGCCTACGCCTGACCTCATTATCTTCTCCACGGAAATTTTTTTGTCTTTTTCACTTTCCCTCCCCCTCAAGCACCGTCCACATCCGCACAGCACGACCGAAGAGCACCCCGATTTACCCTGCATGCGGGGGTCTGCCACACGATAACGGTTGCGCGAATCCGCCGGCGGCAATAGATTACGAAGAGAAGATTTAGTCACGAGAGCATCCAATCTTCCCGGAGGAACGCGTATCGTGGGAACCCGTACGAACATCGTGTTGACCGGCATGCCCGGTTCGGGAAAATCGACCATCGGCGTCATCCTGGCCAAGGAACTGCTCATGGATTTCGTGGATACCGACGTGCTCATGCAGAACAATGCGGGCATGGCGCTTCAGGATATCTACGACAGCCGCGGCGTGGAGGGCTTTCTCGAGATGGAGGCGCGCTGCGTGACGGGCCTCGCGGTGAGGAACACGGTCATCGCTCCGGGAGGAAGCGTGGTGCTGAACCCGGCCGTCATGGACACGCTCAGGGCGGCGGGAACGGTCGTCTTTCTCGACGTACCCATCGGCGTCATCATCGGCCGCATCGAGCTCAAATCCCGCGGCACCGTCAGAAAGCCCGGCGAAACCCTCGAGGATGTGTGGCGGTTCCGCGAGCCGCTCTATCGCCGGTACGCCGACATCACCATCGATTGCGGTGACCGTGATCAGGGAGCCGTCGTTGGCATGATCGTAGACGCCTTCGGTTTTTGATCCGGTTCTTTCCCGCAGCAACCGCCCGGTTGCGTTGTCATCGAACGAGCATGTCCCCGGCGGTGTCCTTCACCCGGGGGCTTCCGGCATTGAACGTCACGAGCCGCTCCCAGACCGACGGCATGGAACGCTTGATGCTTTCACGGGCCGATGGCGAGAGCGTGGCCGCGGTCATGGGTGTTCTCTTCACATATTCGACCGCGAAGTTCCCCGGTTCCCTGCCATACTTGTAATCGTACGAGAATCCGCCGCCCTGTTCCAACACGGCGTCCGCGAGGGATGTATAGGGAACGGAGATGTAGAACTCGTCGGTGGGAATGGCGGAGGCCGTCACATCGCCGGGAATCATGCCGTTGTCTCCCAGTGCCTCATAGAGCTGCATGGCGGTCAGACGGGCGGGATCGATGAACGCCGGTTCCTCCGCGATGATTGCATGGTATGGCCGGTCGCCGGATGCCGTCCGGAAGTCCCGCAGACGTGCGAAGGCGGCGCGGATACGGTCGGTGTAATAGGGGAAATGGGTGCAGCCGAGGATGACCGCTGTTATCGGCTCGTCCGGACCGGTCTCCGCGTAACGGTGGACAAGCGTGGCGACGTGATAGCGGATGTAGTTCTCGACCGAATTGAGCCGCCAGGACGCCGGATCGTCAGGATCGCCCAGGAGCCCCTGCGCCTCGAATCCGTAGACATCGGCAAGGGCCGGATCGATCATGGCATTCGCATTGTCGACAGACGGTCCGCGGTAGTCGGCATCCGCAGCCCCGGCGGATGCGACGATGTAGCTCCGGTCTCCCTCGACCGCGCCGGCCAGGCCCAGACAGCCCTGCTGAATCACATCGGGAACCGTAACCCCCGCCCTTTCCGCCGATGACACCACCGCCCGGACATATCCTTCGCTTGCGCATGTGCCCACGGTTGCCATGACCGCGGCCGCTCCGCCACCGAGAGCATCGAGCGCCTCCACCGCTCCCTCGGCTCCCGCCTCCACCACACCGACGAGATGCACCGGCAGTTCCCATGTCCCGAGCGCCCGGCGAATATCCTCCAGGCCATAGGCGGTGGCCGTATTGCAGGCGATCACGATGGCCTTGACGGGGGGCTTGTCGTGCTGCGGAGCTTCGGCGCCGGGCGTCGGCCAGTAGCGGCCGCCCAGAAGAAACACCGCGTCCTTGAGGATAAGTTCCCGAAGGAAAGCGGTCTTCCCCTCGGACGGATAGTTGCCATAGGGCATGTTCGCCTGATCGCCCAGGTAGACGAAGCGCTCGTTCCCGAAATCAGGGCGGCCGTCGGGACCGGGCAGGCCTGAACCGTTGTCATACCAGTCGAGCACGAGAATCTCCTCCAGCACGGTCAATCCTCCGATGCCGGAATCGAACACACCGATCGGGAGAGCACTGATGTCACCTTCATAGCGGTCGAACGGAATCGAAAAGAGGTCCGATCCGTCCCGGGCGACGATATCGACCAGGGCGTTCCCGGAGGTGCGTTCGCGCGGCTCATCCTTTCCACAGCTGGCGTGAAGGATCGTCGCCGAAAAGAGGACAAGAAGAACCTTCGGCAGGGCGGTGAACAGGGTGGGTTTCCGTGTCATGGGAGCGGTTCCTTTGGGTTGTATGTGCAGCGTTTCGCGTTTTTCCGTTTTGATGCGTGACAGGGAATAAATATAATGTAGTATACCGTACAATGCATCGCAAATGGGAAGTCCCTTCGCGGGGACGAAGACGCAAAGGAGGAACACGTGGGACAGCTCGAAGGAAAAACGGCGGTTATCACCGGCGGTGGAACGGGAATCGGGAAGGCGATTGCGAAGAGATACCATGCGGAGGGAGCGTTCGTCATCATCAACGGCCGCAGGGAGCATGTATTGAAAGAGGCCGAACCGGACATCGCCCCCGGCGGGGACCGCATACTCTCGGTTTCCGGCGACATGACCGTGGACGATGACATCGCAAAACTCGTCGACGCCGCCGTGCGGGAAACGGGCTCCCTGGATGTGTTCGTCAACAACGCGGGCGTGATGAGATTCCATACCCTCGCCGACACTCCCGTGGAGGAATGGGACCTCATGATGAAGGTGAACGTCTACGCTCCCTGGCGGACCATGATCCACGTGGCGCCGGTCATGAAGAGGCAGGGCGGCGGCTCGATCATCAACATCTCGTCCATCGCCGGCATCAAGGCCTTCCCCAATGTGGGGGCATACTGCGCCTCCAAGGCGGCCATGCAGGTCATATCACAGACCATGGCCCTCGAGGCGGCGGACGACCACATTCGCGTGAACTGCATCCTCCCGGCCCTCGTTGAGGACACCGAGCTGGCCATGCCCATCTTCGGCAGCGAGGAAAAGGTCGAGGAATTCTGGGCCAGGATGAGGAGCATCCACCCATTGGGACGCAACGGCAAACCCGAGGACATTGCGAACGCCGCGGTGTTCTTCGCCAGCGACCAGACCGACTGGGTGACCGGTGTGCTGTTCTCGGTGGACGGCGGTCGTCACATGGCGAGCAACCGTCCCGCGGACTGATAACACGGGCTGCGGACAGCCACACATGACAACGGGGTACGGTCAGGAACCGTACCCCGTTCTGCCGCCCCCTTCAGGGTCGCGCATCACTGAATCTTCATCGAATCCCCGTCCCATCCCACGCTTATCTCGAACACCTTGCCTGAACCGTACGTGCATTGGGGGATGGCGTTGAT
Source organism: uncultured bacterium (assembly GCA_964400815.1). Lineage (GTDB taxonomy): Bacteria > Latescibacterota > Latescibacteria > Latescibacterales > Latescibacteraceae. The sequence goes on along the minus strand of CAYNWJ010000030.1, from coordinate 1,045 downwards.
CGACGCCACCTTGTGGAAATCCTCGAGGAGCTTGAATTCCATCTCGAATGTCCCCGAGGACTTGGGATTCAGGCTCGATGTCACCGTACGCGTCTCACCGCCCAGATACTTCTTGTCGGCGTCGAAGGTCTTGACGATGACGCTGACGGAATAGAGCGTGTCGGACGACTTGCTTTCCACGACCCCGGAAACGGTAAAGTAATTGTCTTCATTATGGAGTTCACCGCCTCCCGAGAGGGTGCTGATCTCCAGATCGCTGGAACGGAAACGGTCCTCCGGCTCCGAAGGCGTGAGGGGATTGTCCTCGTCGTCGCATGACAGGGAGAACAGGCAGGCGCACAAGAGAACGGCCAGGATGATTCTGTACGGCATGACAACCAGCTCCTCGAATGAAAACCGTCGTGTATTGGTGTCGGCGATCGTATCGAACCGTCAATATACATGGCGGAGACGTTCATGCAAACACTTTTGTGTATTCGTCGATCACCACTGCCGGGGGCATTCGCGTTGCGGAGAGCGGATCACTTCGCCCGGAGCCTTCCGATGGCCTCTCCCCCGAGCAGGTGCATGTGCACATGAAAGATCTCCTGGCCGCCGTCGGCGTTGGTGTTCATGATGAGCCGGAAACCGCTCTTGTCCACGCCCTTCAGGCGGGCGACCTCGTTCGAGGCCTGCATCATGGATCCGAACAGGGCGGGATCGGCCTCGGCCATGTCGAGTGTCGTGGGGAAATGCTTTTTCGGGATGATGAGGACATGCACGGGCGCCGCCGGACTGATGTCGGGAAAGGCAAGCACATCGTCGTTCTCGTAGATACGCTCGGTTTCGATATCTCCCGCGGCGATTTTGCAGAACAGGCAATCGGACATCGATGTTCCTCCAGGATTATTGAACTGAATCATTCCACGGAGCACCGCTCCGTGTTCGACATGTGCGATCAGTGCATGATCAGGCTCTCCCATCGGCGAGGATGGAAAGGTTTGAAAAGCTCAAAACTCATCCCCCCTTTCTCTTAAGCCTTTATGAGAAAGGGGGGGTGCAAACC
>CAYNWJ010000029.1:0-17380 GCA_964400815.1 uncultured bacterium | reverse complement strand
ACGCCTTCGCGCACGAGGCCCGCCAGCTTCTGATAGACGGTCGAGCCGCGGCGGTTGAGCCCCACCTGGACGACACGGTTCGTGCGGCGCGCGGCCTCGACCATACGCCGACCCTCTTCCAGGGCGATGGTCAGGGGCTTTTCCACATAGACGTCCTTGCCCGCCTCCACCGCCGCGATCATCATGAGGGCGTGCCAGTGGTCGGGCGTGGCGATGCACACGGCGTCGATGTCTTCGTCGTCAAGGAGACGGCGGAAGTCACGATAGCGCCTGACGGAGCTTCCGAGATTTTCCTTCATGTCGGGGATGCGCGCCCCGACCTCATCACGGAATACAGCGTCCACGGCGGCGTTGTCGCGGTTCAGGAACGGCTCGTACACATCGCAGAGGGCGCCTACCTCCACATCGCGGCTGCCCATGAACGCGTTCAGAAGCTGTGAGCCGCGGTTTCCGACACCGATGAAGCCCATGCGAATCCTGTCATTGGCGCCCCGGGCGGACGACGGCGATGGGCCGGTGAAAGCGCGGGCTCCCAGAACGGCTCCGGCCGCTGTCGTTCGCCGGAGAAATCGCCGTCTCGACGGTTCGGTTCTCCGATTCATGATAGATCCTCCAGGAATGTGTATGCGATCCCGTTGCATGTCCGTTTTTCGCCCGTCACGGGAGGGCGAACCGGGCGGAATGTCACGCGAAGGAAAGCACCGCCTTCATGGCCGAACGGTCCGCCATGGCCGCCAGCGCGTCGTCCGCGCGTTCCATCGGAAAACGATGCGTCACCAGCCGGTCGAACAGTTCAGGCTCGGACTGGACGAGAGAGAGCGCGTCGCGAAGATGGGACGCGCCGCTCACCCACACGCCCTGGACGCGGGCGTTTTTCAGCACGATGTCGCGGTAGAAGTCCACGGTCTCGGTCCCCGAGGGCTGGGAATAGCCGGTTGACAGGAACACCCCGCCCCGCCTGAGAAGGCGGATGCCCTCGAGGGCTGCGCCATTGGCTCCCGTCGCCTCCACAACCACGTCCGCCCCACGGCCTGCCGTGACCGCAAGCACTTCCGCCCTGCGCTCTTCGACATCCGTGGCGTGACGGTCGAGAATATGGGTCGCGCCGAACTCCCGGCAGAGTGCCAGCCGCTCGGGCGAACCGCCGATGACGAATATGGTTTCCGCGCCGAGTCTCCGGGCGAAGGCCGCCGCCCACGCCCCCAGGGGACCGGGCCCCTGAACGACCACGGCCGCGCCGGTCATGGACACCCCCGCCTCGTCGAACGCATGCGCCACGGTCGCCCCGGAACAGGATGCCGTGACGAGCGCGGCGGGATCGATGTCTCCGGGAACGGTGAACAGGTCGGTGCCCCGCCTGAGCACGATATGGTCGGCATAGCAGCCGTTGAGGCGCGGCGGCTCGTCGAAGGAGACATTGATGCCGTACACCAGACGGTCGGGACACAGGTGCGGCTGTCCGGCGATACGGCAGAACCAGCATCTGCCGCAGGTGACGCCGCGGTTCCAGATCACGCGGTCGCCCGGCTCCACGAGGTAGCCCTCGATCGTGCGCACCTCGCCGGATGTGAAACCGACAATGCCCACCCCCTCGTGGCCCGGAATGAGAGGCAGGGGAGTTCTCGGATCGCCGCCGCCCGTTATGTGGACGTCCGATCCGCACACCCCGGCGGCCTCCATGCGCACCAGCACCTGGCCGTCCTCGAGAGGCGGAACGTCGAACGTTCGCATGACCAGCGGCCGCCCGAATGCCTCCAGCACCATCGCCCGTGTCTTCATCCTGTATTCCTTTCAGCCGTGAACGCGCCGTTTCATTCGTGATGCATGATACAGAATAGCCGTTCGCCACCCCAGGCACAACACCTATCACATGGATCGGCCGTGAACGGGAGGTCAGACATGCTCCGCACGGCGTCTACCCACAAGGGAGGGCTTGCCCCGAGAAACGTCCCGGTAAATGGGGAGATAGACGTCGCCGTCCCTGACCACACAACCGGAGCGTCCCCCGAACCGCATGATCTCCGAGCATTTTCCGCACGCGATGCAGCATTTTTCACGGCGCATTCCTCCCGCATCGAGAATGTCCGATGCGAAATCGGGATACGCGAACGCCTGCCGCCCGAAACCGGCGATGTCGAACCAGCCATCCCCGACGCCCCCGGCGGCTGCGTTCACGCCGTATTCACGGAGCCAGGAGAATCCCGAAGCCACCACCGCCATGCCCGGAACGGCGTCCCGCACCGCCTTCGCGAATCCCAGAAGCCGCGCCGTACCCGCGAGGGGGTGCTCGGGCGGCACATAGGGCCCCGTATCGAAGGGACGGTTGACATGAGGATTGTAGTAGGGGTTCCCGGCGGTGATGTTGACCATGGGCACTCCCAGTCCGGCGAGCTTTACGATCAGGCGCAGCGGTTCGGCGATATCGGGCAGGCGGTGATTCTCCCTGTCGACGCCCCATCCATAGGGATGGGGAATCGCATCGTAAACATTGATCCGCGGAGTGACCGGGATTTCGCCTCCGGTTCTGTCGCGTATTTTCTCCACGATGTTCACAAGAAAGCGCGTACGGTTTTCGAAGGAACCGCCGTACCGTCCCTCCCGCGTGTGCGCCCCGAGCAGTTCGGATATGAGATACCGGTGGCAGCTCTTCACATCGACGGCATCGAACCCCATGTCCCGCGCCAGGACCGCGGCATCGGCGTACCGGTCCTCGAGGACTTCGAGCTCGTCGTCGCCGATCACGCGGATGGAAGCCGGAGCATGTTCCTCCAGGGTGGGAATGCGGACGGCGGCGAGGGGCGCGGGATCGCCATCCGGCCGAGAATAGCGCCCCGAATGGGTGAGCTGAAGGACCGTGTACGGCCTGAAATCGTCCCCGAACCGGTCCGAGGCGGTGTTACGGGACCTCCGGAGCAACTGGGCCAGGTCGTCCCGCGTGTGTCCGGCGACAAGAAGCTGGCGTGGATTCGCCCGCCCCTCGTGCGCGACCGCGGAGGCCTCGAACCAGAGGAGCCCGGCGCCCCCGGCGGCAAAACGATCGTACCGGCGGACGGTCAGCTCACCGGGACGTCCGTCGGCAGTCCCGTCGCATCCCTCCATGGGCTGGACCGCCAGACGGTTGGGAACGGTCTTTCCGGCTATGTCCAAGGGCCTTTCGAGCGGCTCCATGCGCTCCGAAAGCGGGATCGCCACGCCCAGGCGGCGCGCATCCTCTGCGATGCCTGAGACGGATGCATATCCTGAAAATCTGCTGTGTCGATTCACGTGCTTTCTCCCGGGGGCCGTAATCAGGGCTCCAGCCAGCGGGCGAGCCAGTCGATGGCGTCGTCCTGCATTTCGACGTTCAGGGAATGGGGAACGTCATAATAACGGCAGAGGAACCGCTCCCCCGCCCCGATGCTTTGGTATATGCGGCTGAGTTTCGTTTCGGCCGCGCGCATGCCCTCCATGGGGAAGAGCGTATCGCGCTCGCAGTTGATGACCATCAGGGGACACGGGGCGTTGAGGGACGCCACGTCCGGCAGATCCAGATACCGGTACTGCCGGGGCACATAGATCATCCATGTGTGCCAGAGGAGATCGTCGAAGAGGAGCGAATCGTAGGCGCACATCCATCCCGCCACGACCGCGGCCTTCAGGCGGGGATCGAGACCGAAGAGATGGGCGCTTCTGAATCCCCCGATGGACAGTCCCATGCAGCCGATACGGCCGGGATCGACCTCGGGACGGGTGAGGAGATAGTCAACACTCGCGCGGTCCCCCTGGAAGAGAATGCCCGGCCAGGTCGATCCGGCGGTGAAGATCATCTTCGCGGTCAAAGCCTCCTGCTCTCCCGCAAAACGGTTGAAGGCGGGGATCGCCACCGAGGGGTCGTCCGCGAACATGTCGGGATGCCGTTCCGCGATGCGCGCGGAGACTGTCGCCGGATCGATGCGCCGCGATCCGAAATAGAAGGCGTCCGGACAGAGCACCACAAATCCGCGTTTCACCAGTTCTCCGGCATAGGTCCTGCCGCCGTAGGCCCGCTCGATGTGGTTTTCAAGAGGCTCGGGGGGATCGTCGGTCGCGGTATGCTTTTCCTTGCCGTAATAATAGAAGCCGCCGTGATCGTGCAGCGCCAGCACCGCGGGCGCCGGACCGTCGAGGCCGTCGGGCACGAGCAGAAATGCCTCGGTGGTCTGATGGGGGGTCACATGATAGCGGACGTGATACCGTGTGTGACCGTCACGCTTCTCGACGGCAAGTATTTCCTCACCCGGTTCGACAGCATTCGTTTCGTAACAGAGCAGCTCCTGCATTTTCGCCCGGCCGCTGATGCGCCACTGCTCGATATCCGGCCAGTCGCGCGACAGCCACGACAGGGAAAGGGGACTGGAATCGGCGATCCCGCGCACAGTCGGAAATATTGAACCGCCGTCGGATTTCGGCTCCTGTGCGAAAGCCGGACCGCCCCGTCCCGCAAGCATCCCGGCGGTCATGCAGCAAAAAACGCCCAATGCGGCGATCGTCAACTGTTCCCGTATCTTCATGGTCACTCCGCCCTGGTATTGATATCGTGTTCGTCCCGGTCCGATACATGTCCGCCTCAGGGTAAATTATACCGTGAAAGGCCGTCCCACAACAGAATATTCAAGATTCAAAAGACATCCCGACAGATGCAATTCCTGTTTCGCATGGGCGGGGCATGTATTATTATAATCAAAGGAGGCGTCACACGGAGACCCCGTCTCCCCCGAACGTAAATCCCGGCAGTCACACATACCTGCTTTTTTAACACTCATACCACCAGGAGGCGTGCTCACATGAAACGGACCTTCGCCATCACAATGCTCCTTATCCTCGCGTTCGCCGCGGCGGCCAGCGCCCAGGGGAAAATTCCCTCGTTCGGCGGGGACAAGATCCCGTCGTATTTCGAACTCGACGACTACAACCACCGCTATCCCGAGACCGACACCAATGTCGAGATGTACATGCACAGCTATCTGGAATCCCCGGTCCACAGCGGTTCCATCAGGCACGGCGGCTGGGTTGAGCGGGAAATCCTCTTCCCCGGCGACCCGACACATCCCCCGCGCCCCGGCGCCGTCCTCAAATACATGAAATCCTACAACTGGGGAAAGCTCGATCCCGACACATGGACACAGAAATTCAAGGACGACAAGGAGCAGGTCTTCTTCTATATCGCCAAAGGTGTGGGCCGCGTGGAAGCGGGCGGCAAAACCGCCGAGCTTTCGGAGGGCACCGGCGTGTTCATGCCCGCGGGCCTGGAATACCAGTTCTTCAACACCTGCACCGAGCACTATCTCGAGGCGGTCATCATCACCGAGGAGATCGGTGCGGGTTTCGAGCCCCTGAAGGAAATGAAGACCGGCTCATACAAGGACCACATCCCCCGCGCCGGCATGCACTGGGCCCATATCGGCCGGGGCATCGTGGACGGGACGAAGTTCTTCAACCCCGTGGGGTTCGGCATCGTGAGCGTGGACGCCTTCGACATGGCCCAGCCGCACCTGCACGGTCCCGGCTGCGAGGAGGTCTGGCTTCAGCTCAAGGGAACCAGCCTGCTGCTTTTCGGCAACCGCCTCTTCCGCCAGCCTCCGGGGACGGCCTTCCTCATCCCGCCCAATTTCGCGGTGCCCCATTCCTCGATCAACCACACGGACGAGCCCATGCAGTGGCTCTACATGGGCAACCGTCACGATGACCGGGAGACCCGTTACCGCAGACATCACATGAAAGGCTGGAACTGGGAATAGGTAAAGCCGGTATAGCTTATGGATAGTATCGAAAATGGCAGGATTGACAGGCGGGGAGGATGTTGCTTATTTTTCCCATCGCGTCAATCCTGTCATTTTCTCACTTGCGCCTCGTCAGGAAAAACCATGGACCGGTTCATCGACAACATATTCTGGCGCCTCCAGGAAATCAACTGGGAGGGTCCCGCCATGTTCGTGGTGATCGTGTTCGCTGTGTTCGCCCTGTTCCGGCAATGGCACGTCCTGCTCATCACTCTGCTCATGTTCGCGCTCGCATGGGGAGCGGAGGACATGATCATCATGAACATCGACAACGAAAGCAGGGTGATCTCGGTCCCGCTGCTCATCTATGCGACCGGCTCGACACTGATCGTTCTCCTCTCCATACTCTCTTTCTTCAGGCTCGCTGTCAAGTGACATATCCCGCGTTTCCGGGGCCCGCAAAACTCCGTCGATCAGGATACTGTGCTATCATACCGATACGGATCGTGACAAAACCGTATGCGGTCCCGACGGAGGCCATCCCACTTGCGGGAAAAATGAATAGAAATAGCGGTATTTTCTTTATATATTCCTATGAATGACGATATGGCAAAAAGTCCAAAAATGGCCATTTACGCGCACGTAAGTGATTGTTATTATTGATCAATAATTTTCAGAAATCGACTTTTTGCCGGAGCGTCATGAATGAACACAGAAAGCGGAATTATCGCAGGACGTCTTCGCATATATTGAATTCTGGAGGAAGGAATGAACATACTTGTCACCGGGGCCGGCGGGTTCATCGGGCACAATCTTGTGAAACGCCTGAAACGCGATGGAGCCTGGGTTCGCGGCGTGGACATCAAGCTCCCCGAGTTCGAGGAGTCGGCCGCTGACGAGTTCGAGCTGCTCGATCTCAGAAAATGGGACAACTGTCTCGTCGCCACCCGGGGGATCGAACGTGTGTTCAACCTCGCCGCCGACATGGGTGGCATCGGCTACATCACATCGCTCCACGCCGACATCGCCCGCAATAACATCCTCATCAACGCCCACATGCTCGAGGCGTCCCGTTTGAACGGCGTCGGATGCTTCTTCTATTCGTCGTCGGCATGCGTCTATCCGCAGTACCGGCAGAAGGACGCCGATATCGGCGGACTGCGCGAGGAGGACGCCTATCCGGCCGATCCCGAGCGGGGGTACGGCTGGGAGAAGCTCTATGCGGAGCAGTTGTGCGCCTATTATTACGAGGATTACGGTTTCGAGACACGCATGTTCCGCTTCCACAATGTCTACGGCCCTCTGGGAACATGGGAGGGGGGAAAGGAGAAGGCCCCCGCCGCCATCTGCCGCAAGGTGGCGCTGGCAGAGGACGGGGACGCCATCGAGGTCTGGGGCGACGGCCGTCAGACCCGGTCGTTCATGTACATCGACGACTGTCTGGAAGGGGTTCTCAGGCTGATGGATTCCGACTGCCGTGACGCCCTCAACCTGGGCACCGAACACCTGGTGACCATCGACGATCTCATCGACATCGTGGCCGGTATCGCCGGCAAGACCATCGAAAAACGTCACGACACCTCGAAACCCCAGGGCGTCCGTGGCCGCAACAGCGACAATACCACCATCAGGGACACACTCGGCTGGGAGCCCTCGATCCCGCTCGAGGTAGGCCTCGAAAAGACCTACCGCTGGATCGAGGGCGAGCTTCGAAAACAGGGCCGCGTTTCCTGATGTCGAAAAAACGCAGCCATAAAACAAATGAACAAGCAGGGAATACATGAAAAATATTCTGGGTCGTGTTCGCACCTATTTCCGCAAGACCGGATATGACATCGTCATGTATACCAGGCTTCCCATCAACAGACGAATGAAGCTGCTCGAGAATCACGGCATCAATCTCATTCTCGATGTCGGCGCAAACAGCGGACAATATGGAATCGAGATGAGAAATGCGGGATATGCCGGAAAAATCATTTCATTCGAACCGCTCTCCGAGGCATACAGAATTTTATCAGAAAATGCACGAAACGATCCGGACTGGCGCATCATGAACATCGCTCTCGGGGAAAAGAAAGCCGGGGCCGACATTCGTGTCTCGGCCAATTCGGTGAGCAGTTCGTTTCTCGATCTTGCTCCCGGATATCCGGGGAAGGGCGCAGAGGCAGTCAGCCGTGAACGCGTATCGATGGAAACACTGGATTCGCTGTTCCCTTCGCTTGTTTCTCCCGAAGACAGGGTTTTTCTGAAAATCGATGCCCAGGGTTATGAAAAATGGGTTCTCGAGGGCGCACGGAACTCTCTTGCCGAAATATCCGGAATCCAGGTCGAAACAGCCCTGGTTGAAAACTACGAAGGTGAAATGCTCCTGCCAGAACTCATCAATACCATCACCGAATATGGCTTTACCATCATGTCGATCGAAAGCGGGTATTGCGATCCGGATACCGGACGGCAGTACGAAGCTGATTGTATATTCTTCAAACAGCAGCACCATCCTTGTGCCAGGTCATAGTTCATGAGCCGCATGGACCGCCCATTGGTGTCGGTTGTCGTTCCCTGCCTGAACCGCGCCCATTATCTCGCTCCCACGCTGGACAGCATACTGGAGCAGGATTATCCGAATGTCGAATGCATCGTCATCGACGGAGGTTCGAGCGACGGCACCATCGATATTCTCAAGCGTTACGGGGATCGGATTTCCTGGATATCCGAGCCCGACGAGGGTCATGCGGATGCGATCAACAAAGGCTGGAGAATGAGCCGGGGCGATATCCTGGCGTGGCTGAACGCCGATGATCTGTATGTCGTGCCGGACGCCATCACCAATGCCGCCGCCTTCCTCGATGCTCACGATGACGTGGATGTTGTATATGGCAGCTATTCAACAATTCATCCGGACAATTCGATTGTTTCCGGTGTCATCCAGCCACGTCAGTGGGACCTTTACAGGGCTGTTGTCGAATGCGACAATATCATTCCGCAGCCGGCTTCGTTCATACGCCGCCCGATCCTCGAAAGGATCGGTTGGCTCGACACCGGGCTTCTCGCGGTGGATCATGATCTTTGGATACGGATTTCCCTCGAGGGAACCATCAGGCATCTCCCGGTCAATCTGGCATATGCCAGGCTTGGAGAAGGACATTCGCTGTCGGAAAAAATCGCATATTCTCTTGTCCAAATGATACACAATCTATACGAACGGAAAGATCTGCCCGGCTTTTTACAGGGTAAAAGGAGAAAACAACGGGCCTTGAGCAATGCATGGCTTCGGGGGGCGACTTTTTTGTGGAGAGGGAATGCATCGATTCAAAGCATTGTGAAATTATATGTGAAATCCATCCGTGAAGACGTTTCCCATGCGCCTTATATAGTTTTTCATCTTTTCAAACACCTCGTGCTGGCGCCGATACCATTTCGCATTCAGACGCGATGCAGGTTATTACTGATGCGATGAACGTTTTTTTTCGAAAAGCATTATCATGAACAATTCGAAACAAACGGTTCGTGACTACTGGAACCGGAAAGCATGCGGCTCGGACGATTCAAACGCGGAAAAACTCTCACAGCGTTATCTGGATGAGATAGAGACTGCGCGCTACCTGAGCCAGCCGGAGATATTCTCCTTCGCCCAGTTCACCCGCCACCGTGGGAAAAAAGTCCTCGAAGCGGGTGTCGGAGCAGGTGCTGATTTCATCCAATGGATGCGCGCAGGGGCGGATGCATTCGGTGTGGATCTCACGGAGGAGGCGGCGGTTCATACAAAGAGGCGTCTGGCGGGCGAAGGATTTCCCGCCGGCCGTATCAGCGTCGCAGACATCGAAAACCTGCCGTTCTCCGACGGGAGCTTCGACCTCGTCTGGTCATGGGGTGTCATCCACCATTCTCCCGACATGGAGCAGGCACTCGGAGAACTCGCCCGCGTCGCACGGCCGGGGGGAGAGCTTCGGATCATGGTCTATCATCGCCGTTCGGTATATGCACTGCTCGTTCATGTTCAACGAAGCATTTTGCGGGGACGGCTGTTCGGCGGTATCGCGCGCACACTCGCCGGTCACATGGAAAGCCCCGGAACGAAGGCGTATACCTTCGGGGAAATGCGGGAGATCGCCAGGCGGCTCAACCTGGAAGTGCAAGCCATCGAAGCGCCGGTCATGAAGGCAGATCTTCTGTGGAAACGACCCCGTATCCAGCGCATGGCCGCCTATGTTCTTCACTGTCTCCGGGGATTCGACCGTTCCGGCTGGAACCTGATGGTGAAGCTGCGCAAACCCGAAAGTCGGGACGTACAGACGAAAAGCTGAAACAGTATATCAGAAGCAACGGGAGACACCATCACCGTGAACACATCCACCCTCCCCCTCGTCTCCGTCGTGGTTCCCTGCCTGAACCGCGCCCATTACCTGAAACCCACGATCGACAGTGTTTTCGGTCAGGATTACGGGAACGTGGAATGCATCGTCGTGGACGGCGGTTCGACCGACGGGACGCTCGATATCCTGAAAAGCTACGGCGATCGTATCACCTGGATATCCGAGCCCGACGAGGGACACGCGGACGCCATCAACAAGGGCTGGCGCATGAGCCGCGGCGACATTCTCACATGGCTCAACGCAGACGATCTCCTGGTCGTTCCCGATGCCATCGGGAACGTCGTGAAGTGGTTCGAACGCGATCCCGCGGCGGATGTGGTCTATGGCGATTTCGCGGGACTTTCCCCTGAAGGGGATGTGACTTCGGGGGTCATCAGGCCACGGGAGTGGAGCCTCGAATACGCCGTCAGGTACTGCGTGCCCATCATCATGCAGCCGGCGTCCTTCATGCGGCGCAGCATCCTCGAGACGGTGGGCTGGCTGGACATGGCATTTCAGAACGGCAAGGACCACGAGCTCTGGCTGCGCATCGGGCTCGCCGGAACGATCAGCTACATACCCGCGCATATCGCCTATGTCAGGCGCGACGAAGGCATCACCACGACCGCAGACATGGGGGACGCGAAGATCAGGATGACGGAGAAGTTCTTCGGGAATCCCGGCCTCCCCGCGCCGTTCGATTCCGTCGGCTTCCGGAAACGGGCCATGAGCAATGCATGGCTCACGGCGGGCGTGTGCGACTGGCGCAGCACGAAAAATCCCCTGAAAACCGCCTCGCGGATCGGGAAAGCGGTTGCCATCGATCCGCGCAACACCCTATATATCATGAAGTCCTTCGCCGCCTTCGTGGTCTTCTATTTTCTGCCCCTGTCCTGGCAGGAAAAATTGCGGGAGAACCTGTGGTTCGGCGTTCAGGGCATCTCCGGCGGCCGCAGGGATGACACGGCATCATCGTGAGAATGAACCGTACAATCACCATATCTGACACGGAGCCATACATATGCCTGACATGAAATATTCCGTCATAGGCCTGGGAAAACTGGGTGCGAGCATGATGGCCGCCATTGCCGGGCGCGGTCATTCCGTCATCGGCGTCGATATCAACGGCAAGGCGGTCGACGCTGTCAACAACGGCAGGGAACCGGTGGCGGAAACGAATCTCGGCGCCATGATCTCCACCAACAGGGAACGCATCACCGCGACCATGAGCCACGAGGAGGCGATTGCCGGTTCGGATGTTTCCTTTGTCGTTGTCCCGACTCCCAGCGACGAACAGGGCGCTTTTTCCCTGCAATACGCCACATGGGCATTCAGGGAGATCGGGAAGGCCCTCGCCGTAAAAGACGGTTGGCACCTGGTGGTGCTTACGAGCACGGTGCTCCCCGGTTCGACGAGGTACGGTCTTATTCCGGCCATCGAGAAGGAATCGGGAAAGACCTGCGGCGTGGATTTCGGTCTCTGCTACAGCCCGGAGTTCATCGCCCTTGGCAGTGTCATCGCAGATTTTCTCAACCCCGATTTCACGCTTGTGGGGGAATTCGACGACAGGAGCGGCGACACGCTGGAGCGTGCCTATCAGGAAATCATGGAAAACAGCCCGCCGTGCAGGCGCATGTCAATCGAAAACGCCGAGCTGACGAAGATCGCCCTCAACACCTTCGTCACCACCAAGATAACCTATGCGAACATGCTCGCGGCCATCTGCGAGCGCATCCCCGGCGGCGATGTGGACGTGGTCACCGGAGCGATAGGTCTCGATTCCCGTATCGGCGCCAAGTATCTGAAAGGCGCCCTCGGTTACGGCGGCCCCTGTTTCCCGCGGGACAATGTCGCTTTGAGCTATATCGCGCAGGCCCTGCAAACCCCCGCCGACATCGCGGAAACCACCGACCGCTACAACAGGGCCATCGCCGGCTCCATCGTGGACCGGCTCGTCAGGTTCGTGGGGAAGGGTTCGACCGTGGCGGTGCTGGGACTCGCCTACAAACCCGCGACATTCGTCATCGAGGAATCCCAGAGTGTTTCGATCGCCAAGGCGCTCTCGAAAGCGGGGGCGCGTGTGGTGGCGTTCGACCCGGAGGCGAATGACGCCGCCCGTGCGGAACTCAAGGACCAGGCGGTCATTCTCGACAGTGTGGAACAGTGCCTCGAACAGGCCGATGTGGTGCTGGTCACGACGCCCGATCCCGCCTTTTCCTCCCTTGCGGCGGACGATTTCAGGCGAAGCGGGAAACCGGTGACCGTGATCGATTTCTGGCGCTCATTGAGAACTGAGCTCCAGAATGCCGATGGAATCGACTACATCCCGGCCGGATGCAGCACGGAAGACGAAATCAACGCCTCCAGGCTTCGCGATCTCTGGGGCGGCGGCGCATGAAGCACCGTTCCCGGCCGTACACATGAACATCAACAGCACACGGAGCGCAATCATGTCAACGGGATCATGCCGAAGAAAGAGAATCGCCCTCGTTGCGGCCGCGGCTGCCATGCTCTTCATGACCGCGCCGGAATCCCCAAGCGCAGAAATTCCAACCTGGAACGACGCCTGGAAGCAACGGACCGAACTCCTGGTGCAGGAAACCGCCGGACTGGACAGGGAGCACGAGCCGGTGGAAACCGAACTCGCGTTCACCCAGCCCCTGCGGGCCGGGGGGATGCGCACCCTCGAGGAGGATATCGCACGGGAGATGCGTGTTGTCAGGTATGACGAAAAAGACGGTTTCAGGGAAATCCCCTGCCAGGTCTTCGACATCCGGCATGCCGCCCGCACCAGGACCGGACGCACGGATGCCGGCAAGGCTCCCCGGGAGCTGTTCGTCCGGGTGCGGCTCGCTTTTTTCGCTGACGTACCCGCCCACGGTGCGGTGACCTACCTCGCCTGCTGCGAAAATCCCGACGCCCCGTCGCCGCAGCACGACAGCGATCTCAGGGTGACCGGAGAAGGAGTCGGTTTTGTCATCGACAACGACTTCTTCCGCATCGCAACTGAGGACACGAGCGGACAGATCGATCAGGTCGATCTGAAATTCGCCACGGAACCGTCTTTCCGCTTCAAATATGGCACATTGCACTGGAATCCCGATTTCATCGTGGTGCCGGACGACTTTCCGGTCACCGGCTATACGTGGTGGTACGCCCATCATTTCAAGGAGCCCGACACCGTGACGGAGTCCGGTCCCGTCTTCTTCTCGGTGAAGAGAAAACAGCTCATTCCGGGTCAGGACACCGCCTACATGGAGGTGTATTACCGTTTCTATGCGGGGCAGCCGTGGTTCATCATGGAATCGTACATCGAGGCGAAGAAACAGACGAAGACGTTCGCCATACGCAATGACGAACTCGCCTTCGGCAGGACCGATTTCACCCATGCGGGGTGGCGGATGCGGACACCGGACATGCTCGAGGGCCATGACGGCGAGATCGGCTCCATCGCCATCTATCACGAGGAGCGGACGGGAGGTCATGTGCTGGGCAGCGCCCTGCCTCCGAACATCGCATGGATCAGCCTCACCCACCCGGAGAACGGGTACGGTGTCTCGAGCATTCGCATCGAATGGGAAAACGTGAACGCCATAACCGGAGAACCGTCGCCGCTCTACAACTCCCACACGGTCATAAGCGAGCATGACGAGGGCCTCTACTGGTTCAGGAGCCTGATCTATTCACCGAGAAGCTCGGCGGGCAAAACGAGCGAAGAAGTGCGGCGGTTTCTGATCGATGTTCCCGAGGGATCGTCATGGCGGGAGAAGAACGCATATCTGTTCTATGATTACGACGCCGAAACGAAATACGGACCGGCGGACGAACTCTGGAGGCGTCTGCGTTCGCCCCTGTCGGTCATCATCAGGCGTTGAAGGTCCTCACGCGTTCACTTCCAGCGGATGCTGAAGGTGGAAACATCATCCCCCCGGGCGAGCGAAGCGGCCATGTCGATCGTCACACCCGAGCACCCGTGGATTTCGAGCGCCTTTTCCATCCATCCCATGATGCGCATCTCGAGCGCTTCGTGCATATCCGGAAATTCGGTGACAGTGACCTCGCAGAAATTGTCGTCGTATGTCCCGATCTCCAGTGAACATGGCCGGTAATACGTGGGCAGGATCTTCGTTCCGCGATTGATGATGAACTCCACCGACCCCATCCTGGCGAAAAGCTTGTACATCCCGGCAAGCGAATGCTCCGCATTGAACCGGCCCAGATCGCGCGCCCCCTCCAGTCCTCCATCGTGAAAAAGATCGCAATAGACGAGAGTGGGTCTGAGAAGAAACGTATCCAGAGGGTACCATCGGGCGTGGGATATGTCGCCCTGATACATCGATTTGGCATCGGCATCGAGGGCATTGACCCAGCGCGTGAATTCCTCACGGCCGATCTTTGCGGGAATATAGGACTGCATCGCCGCGAGAATGGTTCCTTTGACCTCCATCATGGCATACGACTCCGGAAAGTTGCCTTACTGTTCGACACAGAGAGCCGGCCCTGTCGCCGTATCCCGGGACAGCGCCGGTACGGGAAAGGCATGATACATTCCATTCGTCATGATATCAAGCAAAAAAGCCGGTCATGGTTCATGAAGCCGACAGGGCTGACGCATATGGCATTTCAGGATGCTGAATACACGGGCGCCGCATTACCGGCACATTCCAGACGGCGGCAGAGAAAATCATTGCACGGCGGCATGACCGAATGCTATCATGCATCATGAAGAAAACCGAACACCACACGTTCACAGAAAGGAAACAGCGTGAGTGCCGACACCGTTCGCGTCAGGAAGGATGATCTCGTTTCGTTCTGCGCCGCCGTGTTCCGAGCATGCGGACTCCCGGAAAACCAGTCCCTGACAGCCGCGGAAGTGCTTGTGGCGGCCGATCTCAGGGGCATCCCCTCCCATGGCGTGGGGCGGCTCTGGCGCTATGTCAACGGCCTGAAGTCGGGCCTGATGCGTCCCGACGCTCCCGTGGAGACTCTCAATGAAACATCCTCCTCGTTGGTGGTCTCGGCCAACGGGGCCATGGGCGCGCCGGTGAGCGTGGAAACGATGGCCGCGATCATCGAAAAGGCCCGATCCACGGGTGCGGCGTTCGGAGCCGTGCGTGATTCCAACCACTTCGGCATCGCGGGATACTATGCGATGATGGCCCTCGAGGCTGACATGTTCGGCATCGCCATGACCAACACCGCCGCACTGGGCGTTCCCACCTTCGGCCGGCAGGTCATGTTCGGCACGAATCCGCTCGCCTTCGCCGCTCCGGCCGACCGTGAGAAGGCATTCGTCCTCGACATGTCCACAACCGTGGTGACCCGCGGGAAAATCGAGGTGTACGACCGTCTGGGCAAGGAACTCCCCGCGGGGTGGGCCGTGGAGAAATCGGGCCGCACCGCCAGGGAACCGTCATCCCTCCTCGAGGACATGTTCCACCGTATCGGCGGAGGCATTCTTCCCCTCGGCGGCGAGGGGGAGGATTTCGGCGGCCACAAGGGCTATGGCCTTGCGGTCATGGTCGACATTCTCTGTTCCGTCCTGAGCGGGGCTCCATTCGGCCCATCCCTGAGGGATACGGAAACCTCATCGGCGCGCGTGGGGCACTTTTTCGGCGCCATCAGCATCGAGGCCTTCCGCGAACCCGCCGAGTTCCGCCGCGACATGGACGCCCTGCTCCGCGGTCTTCGCGAAACACCCCCGGCGGAAGGGGCCGGACGCGTGTGGTTTGCGGGTCAGAAGGAATTCGAGCAGGAAAGCGAGAACCTTCGGAACGGCGTTCCGGTGCTGGTAAAAACGTGGAATCAGCTCGGGGAGATCGGCGGGGAGCATGGAATTTCCCGGCCGGAGACCATATGACCCGCTGAAGCTGGATGCCGTCTTCAACACGTCGGGCAGAGCCTCGATCCCGGTCATATGAAAAACCCCGGTTCACATCTGCGAACCGGGGTTTTTCATGTCGTGGATCAGCGGCGTGACCATCAGCGCAGATCGGCCAGCGCCTTCTCAAGGTTCGCGAGACCGGTCTTGATCTCGTCGAGGGTGGCGCCGAATCCCAGGCGGAAATACCTGTTGTCCATTTCGAAACAGCGTCCGGGGATGATGAATGTACGGTATTTCTCCGCCAGCAGCCGCCAGAGCTTCTCCGGATCGACCTTGACACGATCTGTCAGGCGGGGAAGGCCCACCACGCCCGCTTCGGGGTACACCCATTCGAAATCCTTCGTGTTCCCGATCCATTCGGTGACATGGGCGCGGTTCGTTTCCACGTGCTTTTTGGACTTGATGAGGAAATCCGTCTTGCGCTTGAGAACCGATTCGGCGATTTCCTCGCTCAATGCGTTGTTGGTTATGCTGACCTGCTCCCTGATGGCCACCGCCTGGTCGAGCATGAACCTGTCTTTGGTCGCCAGCCAGCCGATGCGAATCCCGGGAAGGCCGTAACATTTGGACATGCTGGAAATACTGATGGCCTTGGGACTGAGCGACGCCGCCGGAGGCAGGGGCTTGTCGAACTCCAGTTCACGGTATGTTTCGTCGAAGAGGAGATACACATCCTTCTCCTCGCACATGGCGATGACCTCGCGAAGCTCGTCCTCGGTAATCATCGATCCGGTGGGGTTGTTCGGATGGGTGAGGCTCACGAGCTTGGTGTCGGACGTGATCATGGAACGGAGCTTGTCGAGATCGGGCTTGAACGCATGGTCGAAATCCAGCTTGAGCAGATCCACGCGACAGCCGAGAGATTCCGGCACATCGTACATTGAGGTGTAGTTGGGATGCTCGACGATCACGTGATCGCCGGGGTTGGCGAGGGCAGCGATGATAACGAAATTGGCCTCGCTGGCGCCGGACGTCACCACCACCTCCTCGCTCGAAAGCCCGGGATACTGTTCGGCGATATAGCCCCTGAGGTCGGGGCGGCCCTTGTGGAAACCGTACCTGAGCGGGACCTTGCCCAGATCGAGGCCCAGATCACCCACGGTGAGGAACTTCACCGCGCTTTCCCCGATGTCATACTCGACTTCGTACTGATAGGTATCGAACCAGATTTCCAGCTCCATCCGCTTGAACCACATGATGGTCCTCCTCCACGATTGATCGAAATGGTAGATTGTCGATTTTCATACCTGGCCGCAAACCTCGCATCCAGCCGTTTACGGGAAAAATGAATATAGCACAACATGGCGGCGGCTGGCAAGATATTAAAAGCTCGACGCACCCCCCCGTTTTTCAGCACAAACTTAATATTTCGAGGTTTTTCAGTTTCTGAACCTGGATTTTCAGGA
>CAYNWJ010000028.1:789-17588 GCA_964400815.1 uncultured bacterium | reverse complement strand
GGGCGGCGTGGTTTTCCACGCCGCCCTTTCATGGCGATTGTGAATCGGGATATCACGTGACAAGGGTCATGCTCTTCGTTACGGTCTCACCGCCTCGACAGCCGTGGGACCGCCGGTGACCTTGAAGATCGATACGGATCCGCTGACCTCGTTCGAGGATACGAGGAGATCCATGCCGTTCGGGCTGACAGCCGCGGGGATGAATTCAAGGTCTTCGGGACCGAGATCGCCGACCTGGGCGAGAATATCGGTGTTGACGGCGTCGGGATCGAAGGATACCGAGAAATCGCGGTTGTTCATATAGGAGCAGTACTCGGCGTTGCACGGATCGGTGATGTCATAGACAAAGATGCCGCCGACCCGCTCGCAGCCGATGAAGGCATAGACATGACCGCCGATTTCGCCGACGGTGACCGCTTCGGGCTCGGGTCCCATGTCGTCGCTGCGCGAATCGAAGGATCCATTCTCGTCATTATTCGAGTTGAAATCATCGGGAATTATTCCGGCGATATACTGCTCGAACTCGCTTCCGCTGTCGTAGACCAGATTGCCGTACTGATCCCAGATGGAAAAGGACCGGGCGCCGTAGCTGAAGATGTAATCGTGATCGCCGTCGCCGTCGATGTCCCCGTCTGCGGTCGTCGTTTTCAGGCGGCCGAGGTTTTGTTCGGCGAGGAGTTTCGCGGCGTCGGGGAAACGGGTCGGATCGAGGGTGAGGTCTTTGACACGAACATCCTCGCTGTAGGCATCGTAATCGCGGGAGTCGCCCTCATTGGCGGATACGATGAACGTTTCGCCGCCGACGGAATAGGAGGTGATGGCATCCGGCATGAATAAACCGTGTGTCCGCCAGGGAGCCATGTTGATCGTTCCATCCTCGTTGCTGGCGTCGAAGGAGTAATCATAAAGGGGCGACAGGATACCGAGTGACGTGTTGTCGGAAACCCCGGCCCCGGCGAGGCCGAAATCGTTGTCGTTCACGACCGCGATGGAACCGTCGGGCAGAAGTGCAATGCCCTCGGGTTTGTCGCTCGGGAGATAGCCGATGGATGGAAGGTTCACGGCTTTCCGTTTGAACACAGTCTGGATGCCTGCGGTGGCGAGTTCGTCTGCGGTCATCATCTCGAGGGTCTTGTCGGTGTCGCCCGTCGAGGTCATCTTGTCGGCCAGGGGGTGGCCGAGAATATTGGTCGCCCCGGTCAGGTTGATCTCAAAGACATACTTCTTGCCGGTGTTCCGGCCGGGTACGCTGGAGTCGCGCTCAAGCACGAGAAAGGTGTTGGTGCCCGTAAAGACGGCGTCACCGATCTTGTCCACCCTGCCCAGGGCGTGACCGCTGTCGCGGTTCCGTTCGAGGAGGTAGACGTATTCGGCGACCGGCGTTCCGTTGGCGGGATCGATACCCAGAATCCGGATAACATCGGATTTGTTCTTGGTCGAGCTGTCCGGATTGTACATGGGTGTCTGGATGAAGGCATAGATGATGTTCAGTTCGGAATCATAGGCGATGGCCTCGAAACCCCGGTTCGCCCGGCGTTTCGCATACACCGCGGGCAGGGTCTCGGCCCCGTAATAGCCTGCCGACTGCGGCTCGTCTCCCAGGAGCGAGGTGCCCTCGGAAACGTACCGTTCTATGAGGACGCCGTCGGCTGCGAAATGATAGATCGCAGGGCGGTATTCATCGCACATCCAGAAGGTACCGTCCGGGGCTGTCAGGATGCCCTCGAAATCACCGCCGAAGGGATCGTAGGGAAGCGCGTGGTAGGAGACGTCTCCCACCGTGTAATCTTTGTTCGTGTAGGTCTCCGCATCGGTGTATGTCACCGGGACCTCGTCGAAGCCGGGAATGTTGCCCTTTCCCGTGATCGGTGTCGTCCCGTCTTTGCGGGCCAGGTAGATATAATCGTTTTCACTGAGAGTGACCGAACCATTGGCGCGGTTGATGGAAAACTTGACGATACGGGCCTGATAATCGGGGAGCTTGAAAGGACGCAGATTCTGCGAGGTGCCGGCGTCGGCCTTCGGAACCGCGCTTGCGTTCGGACCGCGATCGGGAATCGCGTAGAAGACGGCGACATCGTTGGTCGAAGCTGCATCATCATACCAGAGACCGGAGAAACCGCCGAGCATCACCGTCTCGCCGCCCTCGTAGACTGGCGTGCCGAGCGGCGGCATCGACAGTTTCTGGTTCAGGATGTATTCGGTAAGCTGAAACGAACCGTTCGCATGATCTTTCGTCCCGAGGGGCATGATATCGACAGCCTCGCCCGCGGCGATATCCACCACGGCGAGGACGTTGTTTTCCTGGCACGCCACATAGGCGAGGGAATTGTCATCCGAAACGGCGATGTATTCGGGCTCGAGGTCCTGGGCGACCGTGGCGTTCGGTCCGAAAATGCGGACGCCGCGGTTGATGAGCGAGGTCTTTTTGTCGTTGAAGGTGGCGAAGGAGGCCGTTGTCACCTTCGCGGATGAAACACCGCCGGAAATATCGATGATGCTGACGCTGCCCTCGGGATCGATGGAAAAATCATCGGTCGGTTCGCCCTCGTTCGCCACGAGCACCTTCGAACCGTCGTGTGTGAAGATCACCATGTCGGGAAGTGCGCCCGCCTGCGCTTGGCCGAGAAACGAACCGTCAGCGTCGAAAAAGACGACGGAGCCCGGATCGGTCGAGGGATCGGCCTCGACTGCCACCGCGAGAACGCCGTTCTTGAAATCGACGCTATTCACCCCGTCGCCGTATGGCGTGCAGTCGATCGACTGGATGAGCCCGGGTGAGGACGGATCACTGATATCCAGAACATCGACCGTTGCGGCTTCCGCATTCACGAAGAAGAGGCGGAATGTGGCGGGATCGTAGGTGATGATCTCTGCAGCGCCCTCGCCGAAGATGCCCGAATGATAGCTCGCGAGATGTTCGAGTCCGGCTCCTGCGCCATAGGCTGTTCCAGCGAACGAAAGGAATACAAGAGCCGGAATGAATGTACTGCGGACAGCATTTCCGATACGCAGGGCGCCTCCTTTACTGGGCTGTGTAAAAAAAGGGCATGACGGTTCATGCCTGTGGAAGAGCGCCGGTAATCACTTGACCAGGATCATTTTCCCCGACGCCGTCGAACCCTCATAGTCCATCGTGTAATAGTATATCCCGCTCGTGAGCGAGGAGCCGTCAAACACCACGGAATAGTTGCCCGGGGATTGATGCGCGTCGACGAGCGTTTCGATCTTCTGTCCGAGAGCGTTGAACACGTTGATGGTCACAAGTCCCTCGCGGGCGATAGAAAACTCGATGGTTGTTGCGGGATTGAATGGATTGGGGTGGTTTTTCCCCAGCCAGAAGGCCGCCGGAAGGGAATCGTCAGGTTCCGCGACACCCACACCACCGGTCATGTCGATGATCATGGTATTGTCCGCAGGCGAGGGATCGGTCCAGAGCGAGCCGAGCATCCGGCCGATGAGGACGGCATTGGCGTCATCACTCTTCATCAGGGCGTCGATGGTGGTGAGTATTGCGGCATCGGGGATTTCATCACCGGTATAATGCGCAAGAAAGGCGTCCACAAGTGAGGGCGTGAGCTGTGCCGCCTGGTCCTGCGGAACACCGTATCCACCATATTCCACGGGAGCGGTCAACTGGTACATGACGATGCCGTTCATGCCGGTCTGGAGGAAGGTCCGGGCATATTCCCGGAAAGGGATACCACCGGTGTCGTAGTCGATGGACGTGACATGTTTTGAGCGGATTGTCATGATATCGTCGGACGAAAGTTTGACAACGCGGTAGGGGCAGGGAGCGGTTACGAGGGAACCGGTCTCGATGTCGAACACAGGTATGGCGTCCCCAGCCTTCCTCATGACGCTGTCTTGTGCGTGGTAGTGGCCGGTGAAAATGTAGTTGAGGCCATTCGTTCCGAACAATTCGGTCACCGATTCGAAATCATCTATGACATAGTCAGAAAAGAATTGTTTTTGTCCGGCATAGTGTTCCATGAGACCGTGATGCATCATCCCGAGGACGGTCTTTCCCTGATTTCGTGCGTCTTCGAGGCGCTCGACAATCCACGTCAGGGTGTCCTGGGTGAACGCCCCGCCCGTCATGACCGTATCCTCGGTGTTTTTGTCGTACATGCAGGGATCGAGGCAGAAAAACCACAATCCCGGTACGGGTTCGACGATATAGCTCAGGGTGGTGGCGTCCTGGGCGATGGCCTCACCGTAACCGAATTCGTCGTATATTTCGGCGAACTCGGCGGGGGTGACATTCTCCACCCTGGTGGCATTGTCGCCCGTGTATCCAAATGCGTGGGTGTTGAGTACATCGTGATTGCCGGGAACAACATACACATTGATGCCGTTTTGCTCCAGTGTCCGCATGAATGCCGCGAATTTCTCGTGGCTCGATTTTTCACCGTCCTTGGTGAGATCCCCCGCAACGATAAGAAAATCGGGGCTTTCCCTGAGCACTGAATCAATGGCGGCGGAGAGAATCGCCTCGCTTTCGGCGATCATTTTCCGGTCCTGCATGATATAGGTCTGGAAGGCGGCGCCATCAGTTCCCAGATCGGGATCGAAATAGTGCGGATCGCTGAACACGCAGAATGTGGCTGATGGGCCGGCATGGGCGTGTACTGAAACAGTGGCGCAGATGACAAGCAGCACCACAACGGACAGCATACTTCTTGTGGTTGTTTTCATCGGTAACTCCGTTGGTTACGGGATTGGTGAAACAATTTTGATTGTGTTCCATCAATGATACCATGGTATCGTTATAATCCCGTTTCCGAATGGATAGAAGTATGTGAGGAGCAACCGATGAAAAGAAAGAGGAGCCAGCCGGGCCGGGTGTCAATCCATGCAGGACGCAAGAAAGGAGATTACTCCCGCGCCCGGTCCTGGACCCCCGTGGCCCGCTCCATATATTCCCGGAAGGTGACGAGGCCGAATTCCTGTTCCACCCGGTCGAGCGTGACCTCCGGGGTGAGGCTCTCGAGCACGAACCAGCCCTCGGGATGCTCGATGCGGTAGCCGATTGCGCGGCCGTACTTCCGTTGCAGGGCGTTGAACTTCTCCGCCTGGAAATCCCAGTGGTATACCTCGCGGTCCAGGTTCAGCGGCGTCGCCACCCATGCCTGGAGCCTGCCGGTCGCGGCGACCTCATCGCCGGTGATGTCGATGATGCGGGCGGGCTGTATCCAGGAACAGGCGACGATGTTGTAGGAATGACGCAGGGCGAGGGCGTTGAGGAGCTTGCCGCCGGCGAAGGCCGAGGGCCAGAAGACGATCTCCGCCCCCTTTTCGGCCAGCACCCGCCAGCCGTCGTCCCAGTTGGCGTCGAAGCATATCTGAATGCCGATCCGGCCGAAATCCGTGTCGAACACCGGCGGGTCGAGCGAGCCGGGGGTGATGCCGCTCTCGACCTCTCCCTCGGTGGGGTGAATTTTATCGTAGACGCCCGCCACCTTTCCGCTCCGGTCGATGAGCACGGCGGAGTTGCAGACCTTTCCGCCGCGCCTCGTGAGGAGCGGACAGACCACGTAGCAGGAGCGGCTCCGGGCGAAAGCGGCGATACGCTCGACGATGGGGCCGGGAACCGCCTCTGCCCGCTCGGGAACGGGTGGAAGGTCCCGCAGGAGCGCATGGGGGAAAATCTCGGTCAGGCAGATGATGTCCGGATCGTAGGCGTCCGCCTCCTCCATGCGGCTGATCACGCGGTCCAGGCGCTCCTCGACCGTTTCACCGATCCTGTCGCCGGGCGCGCCGAACTGGGACATGAGCGTCACCGTAGCCACCCACACCTGCCTCGGCGGTTCCGCGTGCCCCGCGCCCGCCGCGGACAGGGTGGACGTGAAGATGGCCAGCGCCGCAATCGTGTTCGTTATCCTTCTCATCGATACCCCCGCTTTCACGAATCTTGAACGTCCGGTCCGGTTTCATATGCCCGGGCGGTCGGGAACACGGAGTTTCGGTTCCCTGATGCGAATGATCCCATCGCCGTCATGGCGCCTGATCGCGAACCTGCCGCGCGGATCCCTGCCGAGCAGTCTGTTGTCCGCCACCACGTGCTCGTTGAGATAGACGATGGACTGACGGTCCGCGGACGCGATACGGTACAGAAACCACCGTGACGACATCGGCCGTATCACGTCGGGCGGGATGTCGTCGCCATACTGCGCCGTATAGCGCTTCGCCTCGCGGTAGTCATAGAGTTCCACCGGATAGCCGGGGTCGTCCACGCTCCTGAAACGGTAATGGAACGCGGCCTCACGGGTCGTGAGGGTGTCGCTGTCCACATAGGCCTGGAAGAACAGCCGGTCGTATTCGTCTTCGGTCACCAGCCAGCCGTCGCCGCGTGTGGAGACGATCATGCCGTTCTCCACGCGCCAGTCGGCGTCTCCGATGACCTCCCATCCCGCCAGGTCCTCGCCGTTGAATATCCCGGTATCGTTGTCGGTGGAAGGCAGTTCCTTCATCCAGAGGTTACGGTAATCCACCTCGTGGCCGTGGTTCGAAAGCCCGATGGGGCCCGAGCGCATGCGGTACCTGAGCATGGGATGGTCCTCGAAATTCACGTCCTGCACCAGCTCTCCGTTGAGCCAGAGCTTCACCATCGGCCATTCGATGCGGATGCGATACCGGTTCCACTTCCCTGCGGGCTTCATGGCGTTCACGAGGGGCGGCAGAACGTCGTAGATCGCCCCCGTCGAACCCTTTGTCGGCTGCTGCCCGGCGTCATCCATGATCTGCGTCTCGAAGCCGATATAGGACTGGCGGCCTGCTGATGGAACATGGTAGAATATGCCGCTGTTGCATCCTTCGCTCACCTTGAATTCGGCCTGGAAATCGAAATTCTCGTAGCACTTTTCGGTGAGGATGAGATAGGGATTGCGCGGCTCCCCCTTGCAATGCATGACACCGTTGACCACGGACCAGGCATGGTCCTCCATGTCCACGCCGCCCATGTCCCAGCCGGTGAAATCGACGCCGTTGAAGAGGGCGGTGTATCCCGGTCCGGGCGGTTCGTTCTGGGCGGGATAATCCGAGGAGCAGGATGCCAGGAGAGCAGCGGCCGCGGCAAGGACGAGCATCGTTTGCGCTGCCATGCTTGTTCGCTTCATCGTTCATTCCTCATGTGTGTTGCGGGCGCCCCGCGGCGCGGTTCGTAACGTGTGATTTCCGGTGATTCGAAGCGCATGTCAGGACACATTCCCGGAGGCCCAGGTGATAAGCATCAATTCCTGCTTGTTCGCCAGGTCCTCGTTCGAAGGCATGACCCGGACGTCGTATCCGTACCGTCCGCTCTGGTTGAAGGGGAGTGTTCCACGGAACACATGCCCGCCGTTGTTCGATTCAATGAATTCCATGGGCAGGGGAACGGTGTCGACAAGGGAACCGTCGGAGTCGATACGGCCGGCGTAGAGTTCCACCGCCACGTCGCCGGTCGACAGGTCGCCGAGCGAGAGGACGGCGGTCACGGGGACCGATCCACCCACTTCGTATGCCTCCGTGACCACGGTTTCAACGGACAGGAACTTCACCGACTGCCAGTTTTTTCTGATCTTCTGCTTCCAGAGGGCCAGGTTCTTGGAGCGCTCCGCCTCATTTTCGCGGAGACGGAGATAGCGCTCGTTTGCCGGAAGGTAATGTTCGTGAAAATACTGGTGTACCATACGGTCGGTGTTGAAGGCCGGCAACAGGCGGCTCATGGCCGTTTTCATCTTGTGTATCCACCTGCGCGGAAGACCGTCCACGCCCATGTCATAATACAGGGGCACCAGGTCCTTTTCCAGCACATCGTACAGGGCGTTCGATTCGACCGCGTCCTGGTACTGGGGATCGTCGTACATTTCGCCGTGGCCGATGGCCCAGCCCACGTCGGGCGTGTACGCCTCGTCCCACCAGCCGTCGAGGATGCTGAAATTGAGGGCGCCGTTCGCAGCCGCCTTCATGCCGCTGGTCCCCGATGCCTCGAGGGGCCTGCGGGGGTTGTTCAGCCAGACATCCACGCCCTGGACGAGGTAGCGAGCCACACAGATGTCGTAGTCCTCGATGAACACGATATGGTTCCGGAGATCGGGCCGCCGCGTGTAGTGGATGATCTGACGGATGATCTTCTTGCCCTCGTTGTCCTGGGGATGGGCCTTTCCGGCGATGATGATCTGCACGGGCTTTTCGGGATCGGTCAGGATTTTCGCCAGCCGCGCAATATCGCTGAAAATGAGGCCCGCGCGCTTGTAGGTGGCGAAACGCCGTGCGAAGCCGATTGTCAGCGCTTTCGAATTGAGGGCCCCGCGGACGATGTTCATTTCCGAATCGGACACGCCGCGCCGTTTGAGCTGTGTCTGGAGCCTGCGCCGCGCGAATGTGACGAGGCGCTCCCGCCGGCGCTCGTGGGTGCGCCATATCTCCTCGTCGGGAATGTCCAGAACCCTGTTCCATATTTCCGGGCTCGTGGGCTCGTTCTTCCAGCGGGGACCCACATACCGGTCGAACAGCTCCACCAGGTCCTGGCTCACCCAGCTGGGAACATGAACGCCGTTCGTCACGTGCTGGATGGGTACGTCGTCCTCCGGGAATCCGGGCCAGAGCTCACGCCACATGTCACGGGACACATGCATATGAAGGCGGCTGACCGCGTTCGAATGATCGGCGCTCTTGAGGGCGAGTATGGTCATGCAGAATTCCTCGGACGCGTTTTTCGGGTCGATGCGTCCCAGAGCAAGAAATTCCTCATCTGTCATGCCGAGTTCGGGAATGACATTCCTGAAATACTTGAGCACCAGGTCTGGTGAAAAGCGGTCGTGGCCCGCGGGTACGGGCGTGTGCGTGGTGAACACGCTTCCGGCGCTGGTCAGCTCGGATGCCTCGTCGAAGGTCATCCCGTTCACCTCCATGGCAGAACGGATGTTCTCGATGGCCAGGAACGCCGCATGCCCCTCGTTCATGTGAAATACCGAGGGCCATATGTCCATCGCGTACAGGGCCCGCAGGCCGCCCACCCCGAGGAGCATCTCCTGCTGGAGGCGCATTTCCTTGTCGCCCCCGTAGAGGGATGCGGTGATCTTGCGATAGTGTGCGGGATTTTCGGGGAGGTTCGTGTCGAGAAGGATGAGGGGGACGCGTCCGACCGCGATCTTCCAGACCCGGACCTTCAGGACGCCGTCGGGGAATTCCAGCTCGATATGGAGGTCCTGCCCGGAAGAATCCCTGACCGGCGTGACCGGCATGTTGTAGAAATCGTTGTCCACATAGGTTTCGCCCTGCCAGCCGTCGTTGTTGAGATACTGCTTGAAATAGCCCTCCTGGTAGAGGAGGCCGACGCCCACCAGCGGCAGGCCCAGGTCGCTTGCGCTTTTCAGGTGGTCGCCCGCGAGGATCCCCAGACCTCCCGAATAGATCGGGACCGATTCGATCAGGCCGAATTCCAGTGAGAAATAGGCGATTTGAAAACCGTTGGCGTTCTTGTGCGTCCGGCTGTACCATGACGACCCCTCGAGATAGTTCTCATAGTCGCCGCGGATGCGTTTCAGTTCGGACTGGAATCCCTCCTCGCCGGCGAGTTTCTCGAAGCGTTCCTGCGAGACCGCCCCGAAGAGGCTGACCGGATTGTGGTATTTTTCTTCCCACAGCTCACGGTCGACACGGTAGAACAGCTTGACAGCGTTGGTGTTCCAGGTCCAGTAGAGATTATAGGCGAGATCATGCAATGGCTCCAGGGACTTGGGCAGCGATGCTTTCACGGTGAAACTTTTGACAGGACGCACGTCATCCTCCTTGAATCAAAAATCGAATAATAATGTTGATGCTCCGGCAAAAAGTCATTTAATTGGCAAATGACACCTATATATTGTATCGTAATTTGAGTATGAATACAATATGTTGTGGTATGAATAGCCGGTTGACCACTTTTTGCCGGACCATCAATGTTCAAATTTTTCTTTAGGGAATATACATCCCGGGAGGGTGTGCCGACAACATAATGTTGCAGCCGGGATATCGATCCGTGTCACATCGAGCAGCGGGGCGCGCGATTTTTCCCCTCGCCGGGTCCGTTCGGCATCGTTTCGATAACCGGAACGACTACAGCCGAGCTTCCTCATACCCGACGTGACACCAACCGTCAATGATGGATGCGCGCCGGCAGCAGTCAGCCGAAAAAAAGACATGGACTCCGCCGCGGGAGATTCATTCCGGTGACAACGTCAGTGCGCCCTTATTCTCTTCCCGAAACGCGCATGGAATGTGAACGCGATGTTCGCCATGACACCGTACAGCGGAACGAGGAGGCTCACGGCGAGGTGCGGTCCCATTTCCGCTGGGGAGCCCACCTTTGCGAGCATGTTGACCGCCACGAGGATGCCGGCGCCGAGGGTGAGCGTCTGAACGAGCGATCCGACGGCGATCGAGCGTTCCCGGCGGTCCGGCAGGCGGTGATACAGCACCCGGGCCGCGATGATGATGACAGCTGTAATGGCGATGGCCCTGCCATCGATGAGCAGCATGGGATTCATCGATGATTCTCCAGTTCGAGTGATGTGGGTCACGAAACATCAGTGGATCACGGCACGAAGCTCATGCCCGGTTCGAGGGCCTCCGCGAAGACTGTCATGAGCTGGATGATCCAGAGGATATCCTTCACCGCAAGTGTTTCCACCGGCGTGTGCATGTACCGGAGCGGAATGGAGACGAGCCCCGTCGCCACCCCCGCCCGTGTGAGCTGGATGGCGTTTGCGTCCGTTCCCGTGCCCCTGGGCGCGCCGAGGACCTGATAGGGGATTTCGTTGTGCTCGCAGCACCTGACAAGGAGGTCGAACACCCTCGGATTGATGTTCGGGCCGCGGGATATGACCGGACCGCCGCCGAGCCTGATGTCTCCGGCCTGTTTCTTGTTCATGCCGGGATAATCGGTGGCGTGGGTTACATCGGTGGCGAGAGCAACCTGGGGATCGATGCCGAACGCGCTCGTGTGCGCTCCGCGGAGGCCGATCTCCTCCTGCACCGTCGAAACCCCGTGCACCGCCGCGCGCAGATTCTTCGAGCGGTCCAGATTACGGAGGGTCTCCGCGACCATGAAGGAGCCGATACGGTCGTCGAAACCGCGCGCCACCGCAAGGCCGTTGCGCAGTTCGATGAAATCGCAGGTGTAGGTGATCGGGTCACCGATCATGACGAGCTGTTCGGCGTCCTGCCTGCTCGACGCGCCTATGTCGATGCAGAGATCACCGATCTTCGATGCAATGTTTCGGTCGCTGGCGGACATGAGGTGGATGGGGCCCTTGCCGATGACGCCGGTCACGGGGCCCGATTCCGCGTGGATCTCGACCCGCCGGCCGGGGATGATGGACTCGTCGAAGCCGCCCATGGCCGCGAAATATATGAACCCGTCACCGTCGATGTACTTCACCATGAACCCGATCTCGTCGCAGTGGCCGGCGAGCATCAGGCGCGGCGCTCCCGACCTGTTGACCACGCCGATTGCGTTGCCGTGGGAGTCGATGGTGACCTCGGCGAATTTTTCCGTGTACTTCTTCCAGATCTGCTGAACCGGTTTTTCATATCCCGATGGGCTGGGGTTCGCAAGCATGTCCCTGAGGAATTCGTATGGTTTCCCGCCCAGCCGTTCCTCCGCGTCAGCACGGAGTCCGGCCGGGGAAACGCACGACAGCGCCCCGAGCGCCGCCGCCGATTTCAGGAACCCTCTCCTCGATACCGTCATCATGGTCTCCTTCCGGCCGGTAACGCGGCCGCGGGTGATGTGTTACACGCGCTCGGGCATGACATAGGGGGCGCGGTAGTCGCGAAGGAGGTGACGATTGGCGTCGTCGTCACCCACGAAGCGCTCGGTGGCCGAATCGAAGGTAAGGGTGCGGCCCGTGCGATAGGCGATATTGCCCAGGTGGCAGATCGTGGCGGCGAAGTGCCCCTGTTCCGCGTTCGCCATCAGGTCTTCGGCTTTCCTCGACCGCATGCAGTCTATGAAATTCGCGAAATGCGGTTCCCATCCTTTGCCGTAACGGATGTTCGAACCGTACTTTTCATTGGCCTGTTCGCGGGTCATGCTCGGTCCCGGCTCGTCCTCCCGGCCGAAATAGGTCCGCCAGGTGTTGCCGAGATTGAACTGCATCCATCCCTCGGAGCCATAGAATATCAGGCCTTCGCGGACATCGGCGTCACGGTTCGTGAAATGGTTGCGCACCTCGAGCTGGAGTTCGAGACCGTCGCGATACTTGTAGACGGACATCTGGTGCGTGGGCGTCTCCTGCTCGGTGTCGTGGACATAGATGCCGCCCATGCTCTGGATCACCTGCGGATGCCCGGTGCGCTGCATGGCCCACTTGAAGAGATCGGCGGGATGAGGGCCGTTGTTCCCCGTTTCGCCGTTGCCGGTGTCCCAGAACCAGTGCCACTGGTAATGAAAACGGTTCTCGCTGAAGGGGACCATGGGCGCCGGGCCGCGGAACCTGTCATAGTGGACACCCGGCGGGACCTGTCCCGGGGAGCCGTGGCCGATGCTGTTTCTGAAACGGTAGACGCAGGCCTTGACCATGTAGATGCGGCCGAGTTCCCCGCTCTGTATGAACTTCACCGCCTCCTGCATGAGAGGATCGCTGCGGCGCTGGCTGCCGGTCTGGACGATGCGTTTGTACTTGTCGGCCGCCTCGATGATTTTCCGTCCCTCGGTGATGGACCAGGAAATGGGCTTTTCCACATAGACGTCCTTGCCCGCCTGGCAGGCCCAGACGCTCGCGAGGGCGTGCCAGTGATTCGGCGCGGCGACGGATACCGCGTCGATGTCCTTGTCATCGAGCACCCGGCGGATGTCGGTTTCGGTGGACGGCGCTGAGCCGGAGGATTCCTCCACCGATTTGACCCGCTCGGCGAACAGGCGCTCGTCGATGTCGCAGAGCGTGGCGACGCGCACATTGCGGATGGCGCCGAAATGGCTCATGTGCGCCCGGCCCCGGCTGCGAATGCCCATGACCGCGATGTTTATGGTGTCATTGGGGCTCCGCTGCGCCAGGGATTTCGTGATCCAGGGAGCGCCGCCGATACCGGCCGCCGCGGCTCCCGCCGATTTCAGGAATTTGCGCCGTTTCAGAGATGCCATGATGTCCTCCGTGTTCGTGTGGCATATGTATGAAAATATCGAGTGTATTGCATGGGTGTTGCCGGTTCGTCCGTTTCCGTCAGACGAACGCCCCCTGGTCCCGGAGCAGGCCCCGCAGTTCGGCGGTGTCAACCCGTTCGGGGGTGATGCTCTTTCGTA
Organism: uncultured bacterium; assembly: GCA_964400815.1. Lineage (GTDB taxonomy): Bacteria > Latescibacterota > Latescibacteria > Latescibacterales > Latescibacteraceae. Next base: position 4,321 of record CAYNWJ010000028.1, on the reverse strand, counting down.
TGCACATGGCCGCCGCGGTTCCTCCGGCCTGTCCTATGGCCCAGACGATGGGCATGACCCTCAGGGACGAGTGGGCCTCGTGGGTGGCCGATATGGAGCGGCCGGCCACGATCACATTGCCGATTCCCGCGGGCAGGAGGCAGCGGTAGGGTATCTCGTAGTATGTTCCCTCCTTCAGACGCCTGATCACGGTCCCCGTGCCGGCGGGATTGTGGATGTCTATGTCATAGGAGGCGCAGGCGATGCCGTCGTCGAAATGCCGCGCTTCGAGAACATCCTCCGCGGTGAGCACATAGCGCCCCATGATGCGGCGCGACTCGCGGACGCCTGTCTGGGGGCCGATCTTCATCAGCCAGGCGTTCTCGAATCCTGCCACGTGACCCGTGAGGAACGCCGCCATGTCCCCCACCTGCCTGCGGCCCTCGATCTCGGCGTCGGTCATCGACCACCCGTCGAGCGCCGACCTTCCCACGATCCTCGTGGTGTTGAAATGGATCACGTCGGGGTGCACGGAGCGGAAGAAGAGGACGTTCTCGCGGGGGTTGTCCACCTCTCCACGCGCGCGGGCCTCGTCATAGAGACGGTTGATCTCGTCGCGCGGAGGTATGCGCGGGACATCCACGCCCGCCATGCGGAAGGACGTGGTCATGGGCTGGCAGGCGTGATCGCCCCCGCGGCCCACTTCGACGGTCGCTCCCGCCCAGGCGGCGATGTCACCGTCGCCGGTGGAGTCGATGACGATGTCGGCGGCGAGGTCCTCGATGCCCCCCTTGTGGAAGACCCGCACGGCCCTGACCGCGCCGCCTTCGTTTTTGAGTACGCCCACCGCGCGGGCGTGGAGCAGCAGGTCGCATCCGGCGTCAAGCACGAAGCGGTCGAGCAGCCCCTTCATCGGTTCAGCGTCGAAGTGCTTGCGGTCGTCGAGGATCGCCCCGTTCTCGTGGAGAATGTCCAGGAACTCCTCGAAAAGCCCGCGGGTGAGGATCGTTTCTCCGGCATTGTATTTCATGTAGGGATGCACGAGGGCGTTGGTGGCCATGCCCCCGAGGAAGCCGTACGCCTCCACAAGCAGGACGCGCGCGCCGTTGCGGGACGCAGCCACAGCCGCGGGAACGCCGCCCGGGCCGCCGCCGACCACGATCACGTCCCAGTGTTTCACACCGGACGCTCCCCGCGCCGCGCCGCCGAAACCGTCCATGCCCGAAAAAACCAGCGTCGAAAGCGGCAGCGTTCTGAGAAATGTCCTGCGCGGAAGCCCGTTGTTCGTGTTCATTCCGTCCCCCGTACTGACCGGCCGGGTTCATCCGGCACGGTTCATTTTCTGATCACGCGGAATCCGATGTCCGTGTAGTTCTTCCTGGGATCGTGGGGACGCCGCTTCGCCGAACGGCAGTCCTTCGGCCAGTCGATCCAGCTCCCTCCGCGCAGGGTTTTCTCGCTGCCGTTCGCAGCGCCCTTGGGATTGTCGGTGCCGCCCTGCCCATAGGAGTTTTCGGCGTACCAGTCGTTCGTCCATTCCCAGACATTTCCATGGGTGTCATAGAGGCCGAAGGCGTTTACCGCTTTCTGCGCCACCGCGTGCGTCTGTTCCCGGCTGTTGCGGGCATACCAGCCGGCGCGGTCGAGTGCGCTCTCGCCGTTGCCCGTGTTGTATTCCGAGCCGGTCCTGGCACGGCAGGCGTATTCCCACTCGGCCTCGGTGGGCAGGCGGAAGCCGCTCTTCGAAAAATCGCATGCCCCGGTCTGAAGATTATAGCAGGGCTCGAGCCCGACACGCTCGCTCAGGCGGTTGCAGAAGGCGATGGCGTCGAACCACGAGACCTTTTCCACCGGACAGTTCTCGTCCAGTTTGTGGAAGGACGGATTGTCGTTCATGACCGCCTCGAACTGGGCCTGGGTGACTTCGGTCGCCCCCATCCTGAAGGCGTCCACAGTGACCGTACGCACCGGCTTTTCGTCGTCCCCGCCGTCGTTCGATCCCATCTGGAATGAACCGGTTGGTATGTCCGCCATGGTGAGGGAGAGTTCCGAGAGCGCCAGCCTGATCTTTTCGTCGGCGGCCTCGCGCTGTTCGATTGAGGAAATTTTTCCGCGGGCCTCCTCCGTGTGCCTGCCGTTCGGGAAGGAGATCAGGTATGTGGAAAAAGAGTCCCTGGTGTCCGCGGCGGCGGCCATCCTGAAGGCCTCGTCATCGCGGCGCGCCTGCTCCTCGGACCGTTTTCTTTCGGCTTCCGCCGCACGGGCGTCGAGTTCGTTGAGTTTCTCGCGGGCCTCCTCGACATGGCGGCCGAGAGGATATGCCTGGAGATAGGCGGTGAACGACGCCGCGGTGTTCGCCGCTGTCGCCTTTGCGAAAGCGGCGTCATCCTCTTTCGCGGCGGCCTCGGCCTCCTGCCTTTGGCGCTCCTGCCGTTCCCGTTCCAGCCGGGCCTGTTCCTCGCGGTGTTTCTCCGCTTCGGCGGCTTTCCGCTCTTCCGCGAGGCGTTCCTCCTCGTCGAAAGCGGCGATCTTCTCACGCGCTTCCGCCGCGTGACCGCCCTCGGGATAGCGGTCGAGATAGGTCTGGAACGCCTGGCGCGTGGCGATCATTTCGGCCTGCTGGAACGCCAGGTCGTCGGCGCTCACCTGCTGTTGGGCGGGAGCTTGCGGCTGCTGTTCCTGCGGTTGCGCGGGAGCCGTGACGGATGGCGGCGGCGTGGTCTGCGGGGGCGCCTGTTTCTGCGATGACCACCAGAACCACCCGGCGGCCGCGGCGGCGATCACGACGACGGCAGCAGCCATAAGCGGCAACGGGCTCTTTTTCCCCTCCTGGCGTTTCTGGACGACGGTCTTTTCCGTCAGTACGGGGGCCTTGTGCTCTGCCAGTGCCTGCTTGAGTTCCGTGGCGGACGAGAAACGGTCGTCCGGGTTCTTGGCGAGGCATTTGAGAATGATGTCCCTGAGCCATGCGGGGACATCGGGATTGCGGACATCCGGAGGCTCGGGGGCCTCGTGGACATGCATGTACATGAGCGATGCGGCGTCATTGGCCTTGAACGGCAGCGAGCCCGTGGCCATCTGGTACAGGACGAGGCCCATGGAATATATGTCGCTGCGGGAGTCGAGATCGATGCCGCGGGCCTGCTCGGGGCTCATGAACTGGGGCGTGCCTATGACCGCCCCGGTCTGGGTGAGGCCGGTTCCCTGGGCGGCGCGCGCGATGCCGAAATCCATCACCACCGCCCGCATGCTCTTGTCGAGCATGATGTTGTCCGGCTTGAGATCACGGTGGATGACCCCATGCTCGTGGGCATAGGCGAGGGCCGAACTCACGTCCATGCCCCACTGGACGATCTGGTCCACGGGGATTTTGCCCTGTTTCTTGATCTGGTCGGAGATGGCGCCTTTCGGGATGAAGCTCATGACGAAATAGACGAGATTGTCCTCTTCGCCGATCTGGTATATGCGCACGATGTGGGGGTGTTCGAGATTGGCGGCGACCTGCGCCTCCCGCTTGAAGCGGGTGATGAACTGCTCGTCGCGGAGGAAGGAC
>CAYNWJ010000028.1:0-779 GCA_964400815.1 uncultured bacterium | reverse complement strand
GCTCCAGAGCGATCTCGCGGGCGTGATAGACGCTCGCCATGCCGCCCTCGCCCAGCTTGCGGGTGATCTCGTAGCGGCCCTTGAGGGCCCGCCTGAGCATCGCGAGCTCGGTGTCCCCTCCGTCGTCTCCGTCACCACTGTCCTTCGGCGGCTCCGGGGGTTTTTTCGGCGGCGGCTTTCCGGGACCGTCCGACTGCCCGGGTGTGACCACCTGCGTACCTTCGGGGGCGGGTTTGTCCGGGGCCGGACCTTTGCCGGGCTGGTCCTCCGGGGAGGTGTTTACGGATGAAACGACCGTGGCGCCGGGGTCGGCGGGTTTTTTCGGAGGGGGTTTGCGCGGACCGGGATCATCCCCTCCCCGGACGACCTGCGTGCCGGCCGGCGGCGGGGCGTCCCCCTGTTTGCGGGGTGGAGGGGAATCTTTCGGCGGCTGCTTCCCGGCACCGGGAATTGGTGTGCCGCAATGAACGCATTTCGGCCGACTGCCGGGCGTTTCCTTTCCGCATGCGGGGCATTTCATGAAATCCGCCTCCTCGTTCAATCCATACTGGTGCGCGCTCCACTGTGGGTAGTCGTCGAACGGGCTTCACCGGCAGTACCGGTTTTCCATGCATCCGGACGACCGGAAAATAATGAAAAGGGATGATTTGAATAATAACACGATGTTCCGCCGGATGTAAAGGATAAAGTGCCCCTGGCAATCCCCCATTTTCCAGCACAAACGTATATTTCGAGGTTTTTCAGTTTCTGAACCGGGATTTTCAGGATTACGGGATGAA
>CAYNWJ010000027.1:0-17956 GCA_964400815.1 uncultured bacterium | reverse complement strand
ACGCGGTCATCCGCGATGAAATAGACGAAGCTGTAAGCGGGGTCTTCGAGAGCCAGTATTTCATTCTCGGGCCCTCGGTGAAAAAATTCGAGGAAGAGGCGGCGCGATATACCGGGGTCGGGTACGCCGCAGGATGCGCTTCCGGCAGCGACGCCCTTCTTCTGGCGCTCATGGCCCTCGATGTAGGGCCCGGCGACGAGGTCATCACCACGCCCTACAGCTTTTTCGCCACGGCAAGCTGCATCACCCGCCTGGGCGCGAAACCCGTTTTCTGCGACATCAGGCCCGACACATACAACATAGACCCCGACAAGATCGAATCGCTCGTTACCGGCCAAACGAAAGCGATCATCCCGGTTCATCTCTACGGCCTCGTCGCGGACATGGAAAGAATCAACACCGTGGCCCGAAAGCATGGAATAGCCGTGGTCGAGGACGCCGCGCAGGCGATCGGCGCCGGCTCGCCATGGGGCAGGGCGGGATCGCTCGGAAACATGGGATGCTTCTCCTTCTTCCCCTCGAAAAATCTGGGCGGCGCGGGCGACGGCGGAATGGTGGTGACGGACGACGACGCCCTCCACGATAAAGTCGCGGTCCTCCGGGTGCATGGTTCCAGGCCGAAATACTATCATGCCATTGTGGGCATCAACTCCCGTCTCGACGCACTCCAGGCCGCGCTGCTTTCGGTGAAACTCCGCCATCTCGACGACTGGTCGGCGGGACGGCGGGCCAATGCGGCCGTCTATGACCGCCTGTTCAGAGACCGGGGGCTCGGTGACCGTGTCACGTCACCGGTGACTCCCGACGGATTCGAGCATATTTTCAATCAGTACGTCATTCGGGTCGAGGACCGGGACGGCCTCCGCGCCCGTCTCGGTGAAAAGGACATCGGCACCGAGATATATTATCCCGTCCCCCTGCATCTTCAGGAGTGCTTCGCCCATCTCGGCCACGGCGCGGGTGATCTCCCGGAAAGCGAGAAGGCCGCACGGGAAACCCTCGCCCTGCCCATTTATCCCGAACTGACCGGCGACATGCAGGAATACATCGTCGATCAGATCGCCGGTTATTTCGCCTGACACCGGGAAAGGCGCGGGTTCAACCGTTGAGACCGGCCTCACGTCATCGGCCTGACTGTCATTGCAGATGGGGTGTCACATCAATGCCAACAGGTGCGGCTGCGCATGAAAATATGCCATCTAACCTCGGTCCATGTCCCATTCGACACGAGAATTTTTCACCGTGAGCTGAAAAGCCTCACCGCGGCGGGACATGAAACGCACCTCGTGGCCAGGCACGATACAGACACGACCGTGGAAGGGATCGTCATTCACGCGGTCAGGAGCCACGAAAGCATGGCGCGGCGGATCATCTCCTCCCCGGGCGAGGTTCTCAGGCGGGCTCTTGCCGAACGGTATGACATTTTCCATTTCCACGACCCCGAACTGATACCCGTGGGCGTACGCCTTAAACGCCTGGGCATGACCGTGATCTATGATGTCCACGAGGATTATCCCGACTATTTCCGCCACAAACAGGCCTTTCATCCACTCCTCAGGCTGCCCTTTTCAGCCGCCATCGCCGCTCTGGAGAGAATGACCGCCGGGATGTTCGATGCCGTCGTCACGGTGACACCCACCATTTACGAGCGCTTCAGACGTCTCAACCGGCGCACGGTGATGGTGCGTAACTTTCCCGGGCCCGACGAATTGCCCGGCAATGACGGTCCGGCATGGAAGGGGCGTGAGGATGCCGTGGCCTATGTCGGCTCGCTCACGATGGACCGGGGCCTCAGGGAAATGATCGACGCCGTGGGCATGATCGAGGAGAGAAGAACCGTCCGCCTGCTGCTCGCGGGGGACTTCGGAACACCGGATGTCGAACGAAGGGTCAGGAACCTTCCCGCATGGTGCCTCGTGGACTTCCACGGCCATACCGACAGGGCGGGGACGGGCGCCATGCTCGGCCGGGCGAAGGCGGGCATGGTGCTGTGCCATCCCCGGTCGAACTATCTTCGCGCCTATCCGACAAAAATGTTCGAATACATGGCCGCGGGCATACCGGTCATCGCCTCCGATTTCCCCTTATGGCGGGAGATCGTGGAACCGGCGGAATGCGGAATACTGGTCGATCCCTTCGACACGCGCGCCATCGCGGACGCGGTGCTGTACCTCATCGAGCACCCGGACGAGGCGCGGCGGATGGGACGCAGCGGCCGGGCTGCCGCGGAGGACCGCTACAACTGGAACAACGAGGGCCGGGTTCTCACCGGGCTGTATGACGAACTGGAACGCGAGCTTAAAAAAAGCTGAGACACAATGCCCTATCAGGCCGCACATCCCGTAAAATGCCGTGTTTTCTATCTCGCATGGTCATGCCCGTACCTGGTCGACGGCACACGCTGCGCCGGAGGTGACTACTGCGATTTCCCTCCCGGCCATTCACGGCTGTGCTGCGCCTATTGCCCCCTGTTCGACGCATGTCCGGACCGGACCGGCATCTGCGGCAGACTCGAAATTGACTGACAGTGTCCGGCACTGGGCTGTTCACCGCCGGAGCGCAGGCTGCATGAAGCCGGGAGAGGCCGATTCTCCGGCGACACAATTTTTTACAGCCGGCAGAAGATGATTATCATATTCCGAAAGGTAATGATATCTGTTTCTGCATCCATTTACCGGTGGAAACGTATAACTAACCATACGCAACCTACCGGAGGAATTTGGCAATGAACGACAGCCGTGCCACGAAAGAGAAGCATTGGAGCGGCTCGACCGTCAGGGTCTTCATGCTGACTTTCCTGGCGACCGCCGTTGTGCTGTCGTTGTTCCTTCACATTTTCTATACGCTCGGCAAAAAGGATCTCATGCTTCATATCAGGGAGGACGAGCAGAACCTCCTCGACATCCAGGAGACGATCATCGTCACCTATTTCGGTTCCATTCTGTCCGACCTCATGATCCTCGTGCAACACAATGAACTCTTCGATTATCTCGAAACGGGCAACGAGAAAAACAGGGCGGCGGTCGAAGAGGAATATCTGGGATTTCTTCTGGAGAAGGTCATATACGACCAGGTGCGCTTCATCGGGGCCGACGGCATGGAGATCATGCGCTGCAATTATGCCGGAGGAAGCCCGCTCGCCCTGGAGGAACACTTGCTTCAGCAAAAAGAAGACCGGTACTATTTCCGGGAAACCATGCAGATGGGACCGCGCGAGGTTTTCATTTCACCACTGGACCTCAATATGGAGAATGGGCAGATCGAGCAGCCGTACAAACCGGTCATTCGCTTCTCCACCCCGGTGTTCGACCGCCGGGGCGGTAAAAGAGGCATCGTCGTTATCAACTATCTGGCCGAAAGGATACTGGAACACCTGGAAAGCCAGAGCTGGCTCACCCTCGGAAATTTCATGCTTCTCAACGACAAAGGGTACTTTCTCTCCTCATACCAACCCGAAGACGAATGGGGATTCCTGATCGGCGACCGCAGCGACAGGACCATGGCGGCCCTGCATCCTGAAGCCTGGCGGATCATTTCTTCCTCAATGAGCGGGCAGTTCGTGACCGACAAGGGAATGTACACGTTCCAGACCGTGTATCCCATGATGGAATCCTTCGAACGAAGCAGAATCGTCTCCGCGAACACCGATTATTACTGGAAGCTCGTATCGTTCATTCCCGATGGAATCATACGTGTGACGATACGGCGGTTCATCACCAAGATAGCGGCCGTATCCTCGATCCTGTTCATCTTCGGTCTGGCCGTGTCATGGATCATCGCACAGGCGTTCACAAAACGTCGGCTCTATCACCGTAAGCTCATCGAACTCGCCCACTACGACAGTCTCACGGGACTCGAAAACCGTGCGTTCTTCACCGACAACCTTCGCCAGCGGCTTCATGAAGCCGATCGCTATGACAGAAAAACCGCACTGCTCTATATCGACCTGGACGATTTCAAGACCATCAATGACACGTTCGGCCACAAGGCGGGCGACACGGTCCTCTCGGTGGTGGCAAACCGCATTCAGTCATCCATCAGAAAGTCGGACATAGCCGCTCGTCTCGGTGGCGACGAGTTCGTGGTTCTGCTTTTGAATCTGCAGGAATACGGTGACGCCGGGCTGCTTGCGGAGAAGATCATTTCGTCCATTACCGAACCGGTCGAATTCACCAGCGGGACGGGAAGCGTTGGAGCAAGCGTCGGCATCGGACTGTTTCCCAAGGACGGCTATACGGCGGATACGCTCATATCAGTCGCCGACAAGGCAATGTACGAGGCGAAACGTGGTGGAAAAAACTCCTTCGTCTATCACTCCGACCCGACCCCAACAACCTGAACACATGAAAAACGCAATAATACCCGCCCCATAACCGGCCCCACACACTTTTCCGACCCCTTTCCGCCATCCGTACATGCACCCGGGATGCTGCGTGAGCGGTCACGACCTGCGCCCATGCATCCAGGCCGACATACCCGCGAACAGCACCAGCCCAGCAGCATCCATGACGAAATCCCACATACTGCAATACCGTCCCGGCACAAGACGCTGGTGCAACTCATCGAGCGCGGCATAGGGAATGCCGACGGCGAGTGTCATGACATAGGGACGCCACACGGGGCGGGGAAACCGGAACGCCCTGTAGAGCAGCATGCCGAGCAGCCCGAATTCGAGAGCATGGACGATCTTGTCGAAAGAGATGAAGGGCATCGGCGGCAGATCGTCGCCGGGTATCGAAGACATGATGAAAATGGCGGCGGCGAACAGCAGCGCCGGAAGGCGGTAGGCGGCAAAGGGGTGTCTTCGCTCAAATGCCGTGGGCAAGGCGGACCTCCCCCGCGCCTTCGGTGATGTGCCCGATCCGGACCACCGTCTCCCCGGCGGCCTCCAGGGCATCAATGACACCACTGACCGATTCCCCGGCCACCGTCAGTGTCATGCCGATTCCCATGTTGAAGGTGCGGTAGAGCTCGAATTCGCTGAGGCCGCCCGTTTCGGCCAGGAATGAGAAGACCGGGAGCGGCGTCCAGGCATCCAGATCGATAAGGGCGTCGAGATGCCCCGGCAGGGTGCGGTCGATGTTTCCCGGAAAACCGCCGCCGGTGAGATGGGCCATGGCATGGACGGCGCCGGTTTCGAGCACCGGAAGAACCGCCGCGCCATAGGGGCGGTGCACGTCGAGCAGCACGTCCGCCACAGTCCTCTCCGTTCCCGGAAAGGTGTCTTCCGGTGTAAGCCCGGCCGTTTCGAAGACGAGCTTGCGTGCCAGGGTGTATCCGTTGGTGTGCAGTCCGCTCGAAGCCAGACCGAGGATGACATCGCCCGGAACAACCCGGGAACCGTCGAGAATCCGGTCCTCGTCGATGATGCCCACGATGACGCCGGCGAGATCGTATTCCCCCGGCGCATACAGATCGGGAAGCTCGGCCATCTCGCCGCCGATAAGCGCGCACCCGTTCGCGCGGCAGGAATTCGAGAGGCCCTCGATCACCGCCGTAACCACCGTATCATCGTGTCGGGCATAGGCGAGATAGTCGAGGAAGAACAGGGGCCGCGCTCCCATGACCAGTATGTCGTTGGCGCAGTGGTTCACCAGGTCGGCGCCCACGGTGTCGTGCCTGCCGGTCATGTAGGCCACCTTCAGTTTCGTCCCCACGCCGTCGGCAGAGGCCACGAGCACCGGCTTGTTCATGGAGCCCCAGTCGGGCCTGAAAAGTCCTCCGAACGAGCCGATATCCGTCAACACCTCGGGGCCGAATGTGGAACGGACCATCTCCCGGATGCCCTTCTTCGTTCTCATCGCGGCGTCGATGTCCACGCCTGCGTCCCTGTATGCGTCGCGCTGCATGCCGTCAGTCCTTTCGATTCAGGTTGTTCTTTTCCAAGTATACAATCGGGGCGTCCGCCCGGCAAGATTGAAATGCCCTCCCGCCCGTTCGGCGCACAGATAATTTCCATCGCGTGAAACGGTGGAAACAGCCGTGCAACCCCTGTTCATAGTCGTTCATGCCCGTTCTGAAATGAGGTCAACAAAAAAAATCAGCATTCTGTGACTGATATCACATCATTTTGCATCTCAAGGAGTTATATTGGACAACAACAGAGACGAAACTGTGTTTCGCCGGTTACCAAAAAAGAAAGGAGGCGTGGTTTCAGGCACGAGCATCTGATTCATTCATGTTACACGTTCCAGGCATCACACGAAAAGCATCAAGGAGGATTCTGAAATGAAACGTACAATCATAGTATTTCTACTCGCATTGACACTGTTCGGTCTGCCGGCGCTCGCCCAGGATGTGGCATCCATAGCAATCGATCCGGAAACGGCCGATCTGACCGTCGGCGACGAACTCGTCTTCTCGGCGGTTGCAAGCGACGCCGACGGGAATGCAGTCGACGCCGAAATTGGCTGGACGGTCGATGGCGACATCGGGACCGTCGATGATGAAGGCGAGTTCAAGGCGACCACGGCGGGTACGGGAAGCGTCATCGCTTCCGTGGGCGACATTACCGCGTCCGCCGCAGTCACCGTGAGCGCAGGACAGGGCGGTGGCGGCCAGGGCGGTTCCGGCGACGGCGCGGACGGCAACAGCGACCAAGGCGGCGGCGACGGAGAACCCGGTGGGCCGGGAGATGGAGCCGACGGCAACAGCGACCAGGGAGACGGCGGCGAAGGTGACGACGCGGAAGAACCGTCCGTTTCGATCTTCCCCAGGAATCCCTGGGTGGCAGTTGACGAAACGATCCAGTTCGAGCTCGAAATGGAAGGCGCCGATGAGAACGCCGACACCGTGTGGGCGGTGAGCGATGAGGAAATCGGAACCATCGACGGGACGGGCCTCTTCACCGCAGTCAAGGTCGGGACCGTTACGGTCACGGCGACGCGCGGAGAGCTGTCCGACGAGGTCTCGGTGGACGTCACCGACGGAACGCCTCCCGATGGACAGAGCGGCAATCTCGTCAGATTCCAGCGCGAGCGGAACGGCAGGATCACCCAGTTCGGCTCGGCAATCTCCGAGAACAATTCCATCACCATCGGCGGCATTCCGAGCCCGATGAACTATCTGAACGGCATGAAACTGTTCTTCCCGGAGAACAGTCTCTCCGAGGACATCACCATCACGATCAAGATCCCTTCATTCGCCAAGACCAACAGTCAGAGCGGTGATGTGGAATTCGACGGCGACATCGTAACCGCCGTGACCTTCGAGGTCTCGGTGGACGGCGAGGTCGTGGAACCCTATAATTTCGACACACCCATCGAAGTCACCCTTCCCTACAAGAAGGGGCTTCTGAACAACCTGGGCATCGACCCGACCAACTTGAGCATGTTCTATGTCGATGAAAATGGTGAATTGGTGCAGGACGGCATCAGCGGCCTCGCCCTCGACGAGGAGAGCGGCATGATCAAGGGCATGTGCGCGCATTTCTCCGACGTCGCGCTCGCACCCGACCAGGGCGATCCGACGCTCGTGGAGGCCGGACCGGCGCCCGAGGGATTCGCGCTCGACCAGAACTTCCCGAATCCCTTCAACCCCGTCACGACCATTTCCTATAACCTCGCGGCATCGTCGAATGTCAGCATGAACATCTACAGCGTGGTCGGCCAGCATGTGAAGACGCTCGTCGACGGCGTCATGCCGGCAGGCGCGCATTCCGTCACCTGGGACGGCACGGACGACGCGGGCCGGCAGGTCACGAGCGGCATCTATTTCTACAGCATCACCGCGGGTGACTTCAACATGACCCGCAAGCTGATGCTCCTGAGGTAATCACCAGTATCAGCAACAACAGCGAAAGGGCCGGAAGCATCATCTTCCGGCCCTTTCTTATGTTTCCAGTGTGTGGGAATGAACCGACCGCCGCCTACAACCACCTCCCGATGCGTTCGCCGTCCTCGGTGGCGGCGCGTATCCGTCCGGGCCGCGCGCAATCCCCGATGACATAGACCTCGTCCGCGTTCATGGCCATCTCCGCGACCGGTCCGGCCGCCGGGGTGATCTGCATCATTGTCCCCGGCGCCTCGAAAGTTTCCGCACCCTTCATACCCACCGCATAGACCGCCAGATCGGCCTCGATCCCCCAAGCCTTGCCATTGGGAAGCGTCACCTCCACCCCTTCGCCGGTTATGGCCGACAGGGACGTGGATGTCATGACCCCGATGCCCTTTCTTTCGATCAGGGCGAGCATCTGGCATGTTACGTTCTTCATGGGATTTTCGGCCATGAGCTCGGGGAGTTTCTCGACGATCGTCACACGCCGGCCATTGTCGGCCAGGTGGCAGGCGGTCTCGCATCCAACCTCGCCGCCGCCGATCACCACGGCCTTCGATCCCCGGTACGCGTCCACATCGCGCAACACATCGATCGCCGATACGGCATGGGGCATGTCGATACCCGGCACATCGGGGACGACCGGTTCGCCCCCCACAGCCAGCACGAGCGCGTCTGGGGCGATCTCCGCAACCATCGCGGCGTCCACCTCCGTTTCGAGCCGGAGGTCAACGTCGCTGTCTGCCAGCTCAGCCTCGTACCAGCGCTGGAGCAGCGCCACATCGCGTTTGCAGTCGGGCCTGCTTCCGGGCTGGACCATGCCGCCGACGGTATCGCGTTTCTCGCAAAGAATGACCTCGTGACCGCGCTTCGAGGCGGTCAGGGCGCAGCGGATGCCCGCGGGACCGGCGCCCACGATCAGCACCCTCTTCCGTTCCGCCGCCGGGGGAAGTTTCTGCTCTGCCTCGTGCAGGAGATAGGGATTGACCGAACACCAGACCGGGCGGTTGAACCAGAGCTGATGATAGCACACGTTGCAGCGGATGCAGGGAACGACCCGTTCCCCGCGCCGGGCCTTCCGCATCCAGTGGGGATCGGCGAAGAGGGTCCTTCCCAGGGCAACCATGTCGCAGTCCCCGTTGGCGATGAAGCGATCCGCCTCCTCCGGCACGGTGATCGATCCCGTGGCCATGACGGGAACATCGGGCACGGTCTTTTTGATCTCCGCGGCAAGGGGCACGAGGGTGTTCCGGGGGATGTACAGGGGCGGCACGGAGGGAAAATCGCTCATGACCTCGATGGTGGACGCCGTGGAAGCCACATGCAGATAGACAACGCCGAGCTCCGCGATGTGGGAGGCGATCCCTTTGGCAAGCTCCAGGTCCACGCCGCCGGGAAGCTCCTCGTGGGCGCTGAACTTGAACCCCACCGGAAAGCCGGGACAGCGCTCCCGGATGCCGCGGATGACGTCTGTGGGGAATTTCATCCGCCCCTCGAACGACCCGCCGTACGCGTCCGTTCTCCTGTTGAGGGACGGAGACATCATCTGGCCGATGAGATAGGAGTGGGCGCCGTGGACCTCCACACCGTCGTATCCCGCCTCGCGCGCGCGTTCGGCCGCCCGAATGAAGGATTCGACCAGTTCCTCAACTTCTCCTGTGGTCAGGGCCCGGGGTTTCTGATGATAATTGGGGCTGTAGATCGAGGAGGGCGCCTCCCCGGCCCGCTTTCCGCCCGAAAGCGCGATCTGGAGGAATATCTTCGTGTCGTATGCATGAATACGGTCCACAAGCTTTTTGTGACCGGGTATGAACCGGTCGTCATAGATGGCGACATGATGAAAGGACGCCAGGCTGCCGTGGACCCGGCAGAAGGTGGTGATGATCAGGCCGGTCTCTCCGATTGCCCGTTCCTCGAAATACCTGATCTGACGCTGGGGCCAGTTCTCGTCGGGGCTGTCGAGCCGGACGCCCATGGGTGCCAGAGCCGTCCGGTTCGGGACATCGAGATCGCCGAGCATGATGGGACTTGACAGGTGGGGATAGCTCATGATCCAGGCCTTTCTTTCTTGTGTGTGGTGGACACGGCGCATCCGCCGTGTGCATGGATTTCGACTGATATATGTAAAATAGTATTGCCAAAGGTCGCTTTCCAGTTATTATTTATTTTGAGACATCAGAACGACACAGAAAGCCTACGCCCAATCCACCGGAGCCCTTCATGACCCGAAATTCACGTTCCCTCTGCCTCATCGCCCGCATCATGCTCGCCGCCGTTATCCCGTCGCTCCTGTCCGGCGCTGCCTGCGCGCTGCCGGGACGGGTGGAAACGGACCTTTCCGGCTCCGGCTGGCGGCTCTGGCTCGACCAGGAGGCGGAATGGCGGAACGACCCCCTCTTCCCGCCGCCGGTGGATATCGTAACGCTTCCCTCGAACCCGCCGACCTGCGGATGGGACGATCTGCCGGAGCGGGCCGACAAGACCGTCGCCGTGCCGGGTACGGTTGAAGAGCACTTCTGGGGCGGCAACGGCAATCCGACCGGCATCGCGGGGGACTACCGCGGCGTGTCATGGTGGAGCAGGACCTTCACTCTCGAACCATCGCGCGAGGGGAAACGGATCATTCTCGCCTTCGACTCCGTAAACCTCAGGGCCGAGGTCTATGTCAACCGCACACTCGTGGGATATGATGTGGTGGGCAACACCCCGTTCGAGGTGGACATCACCCGCGCGGTGAAATTCGGCGAGCCAAATTCCCTCGATATCCGCGTGACCGATCCGTCGGGCAATTTCACCTGGGAAGACAACGACATGATCCGCTGGGGGAACCACCGCGTTCCGGGTGTTCATGGCTATGGCGGAATAACCGGCCGAGTGCGGCTCCTTGCGGTCGATCCCGTACGCATCAGTGATGTCTATGTGGAAAACAAGCCCGATGTGAAGGAGATCGACGTCTTCGTCACTCTGGAAAACACCGCCGGCGCAACGGTGAACGGTGACCTGTACCTGGCGGTCGTTCCCTGGCCCGACACGGCGGAACCGGTCTGGAAGAAGAGCATCAGGGTGAGTGTGCCACCGGAGGGTGCGGTCCGCTCCATGCATGTCAAGGCGGGCAATCCCCGGCTCTGGAGTGTCCGTGAACCCAATCTCTATGTGGCGGCGACAGCCTTCGTGAGCGGCGACAAGGCCATGGTGGACTCCATGAACCGCAGGTTCGGCTTCCGATATTTCACGGCGGCGGAAAAGGACGGGGACCGCAGGTTCCATCTCAACGGGGACCGGGTGTTCCTGTTCGCAGCCATGACGAGGGGTTTCTGGCCGAAGAACGGCATCTTCCCCACCCCGGAAATGGCGCGCCGTGACATCGAGGCGACCCTCGATTTCGGGTTCAACATGATGCTCTTCCACCGCGCCATCGGACAGCCGGAGATCATCGAACGCTGCGACGAGGCCGGTCTGCTCGTCTACGAGGAACCCGGAGGCTACCGCTGCACGCCCGAGCCGACACCCGAGGCCCGCATCCTCAGGAGGGAAAAGCTCCGGCGCATGGTGATCCGCGGCCGATCCAATCCCTCGGTGGTGATATACAACCTCAAGAACGAGGCCTCGGACCCGCCCTCGGACGACGACATCGCGAACATGGTCATGGTCCACGATCTCGATCCCGGCCGCATCATCACATACAACAGCGACCGCAACCGTACTGTCGACTATGACGTCCGGCTGGAAAAGGACCCGTTCAAGCTCCACCTCCTTCCCTTCGACGACGAGCTCAGGGAATACGGCTGGTTCGATCATCACCACTGGTTCCGGCATCCGGGGTATGTTGACGACATATACGAAAATCCCCGGTTCTTCCTGCGTGGCGTGGTCAATCATCCCACTTCCATCGTGCGGGCCGACTCCCTGAACCGGCTCGATCCCGGCGAGATCATCTTCTGGGGCGAGGAGGGACAGTGGGGCACCATGATGCGGCTCGGCGCCATAAGCGAGGATATCAGGCGGACCGGCGCGACCGGATTCCGCGAAAAGCAGTTCCTTTCATGGCGCGGCCATTACGAGCGGTTTCTCGACGAGAGCGGATTCAGGCGCTTCTTTCCCGCGGTGGACGACATGATCCTGAGCATGGGGCGGAGCCTGCACTATTTCCACGGCCGTGTGCTGGAGAACGTCCGCATGGGCAATGTGTCCGACGGCTACAACCTCAACGGCTGGGCGGCGCCGGAGACCTCCGAGGACATCGTGAGCCTCTACCGTCATCCCACCGCCGATCCGTCCATCCTCTCGCGCTACGCCCGGCCCCTGTATGTGGCGGTGAAGCTCAGGGACAAGGTCGCGCCGCTCGGCTTCAGCCCCACCGCCGACTTCTTCATCGTCAACGAGGAAAACGTCCGCGGCGACCACATTCTCACGGTGACCTGCGAATCCCCGGACGGCGCCATGATTTTTTCGCGGGTCTTCCCGGCGGCGATCGCGGGGGGCGGGACCTTCGGCCAGCTTCTCGCGGAAAACGTGGAACTGCCGGCGGTGTCACAGCCGGGATACTACACCGTAAAGGCCGTGCTCACCGGCACGAACGGCGTTCCGGTGGCGGACGGTTCCGACGACCTTTTCGCCGTGGACCTCGGGGGCGAATCGCGCATCCCTGTCAGTGCGGCGGTGATCGACACATCGGGCGTGGTCAACGGCCTTCTCCACGAGACGCGGGCCGTCGAGCTCGCGACCTTCGACCCCGATGCGCCGCCGCTCGATCTCATCGTTCTCGGCGCGCATGATTATGACGACGCGACCCGTCCGCACCGCAGCCGATACATCAGCGCCGTCATGGACCGGGTGGCAAACGGCGCCACGCTCGTGATCCTCGATGAAGCGGAACGCTGGGCGTCCGGCGTGATGAACAATCTCTTCCGTCACCAGGCGGTCGATTTCGTACGCACCATACAATACGGCACCGACGGAAGGTTCATCGCGGGCGACGATCCGGTGCTCGACGGCCTTCCTGTGAGGCAGGCGATGCACTGGGAATACCAGATATTCTACATGAACGGAACGCGGGGCATCGAGATGGACAGTCTGGGCGTCGACACCATCGTCGCCCTCGCCTGCGAGAACAGAAAGGACATCGTGGACGCCCTCACGCGGGTTCCCTTCGGCAACGGCGAGATATACCTCACAACGCTGGACATGCTCCCGGCGCTCTCATCACAGGCCCCCCAGGCCGCCGTGGCGAAAAAGCTCTTTCTGAACCTGCTGGAGACGCCCCGGAGAAAACCGGTGTGGCGGGCGAACTGAGGGAGTCTGGCCCGCTCATGGAGCCGGAACATCTGAAACCGGAACTTCGGAGAAAGGAAACACCATGTCGGACACGGCCCGGGACATCATGACCGAGGAAGTGATAACCGTCGACGAATCCATGGTCGTGAGCGACCTCATCAAACTCTTCATCGACAAAAAGATAAGCTGCGCCCCGGTGCTGGACAGTGGTGGCGGCCTCGCGGGCATCGTCACGAAGACCGATGTCCTGGGGCATTTTCTCGATCTGGACCTGGAGATATCGGTCAAGGTTGCCCTCCACGATATCATGGACCACATTCCAAGCCACCTGGACTCGGAACTCTCATCGGCCCGCGAGCTCACCGTGGGAAGCATCATGACCCCGAATCCCCTGACAGCCGACGCTGACGCCCCCATCGCCGAACTTGCCGGGATGATGATCGGACACAACATCCACCGGCTCGTCATCACCGAGAACGGCGTCCTGTGCGGCCTCATCAGCACCCTCGACATCCTCTACCACGCGGCCGGGATCGAACGACATGCCTGATGCATCCGGTACAGAACGCAGCGACGGCGCCGCCGGCATCCGTGTCGAGGTCTCTCCCGATGCCATGGAAGCCCGTATCGTCGGACCCGCGGACGGCTCCATGACCGCGAAGCTGGTGAAAGAGGCCCTCGATGCGCGGAATATCGTATCCGGCATCAGGGACGATGTCATCGCCGCGTTCGATTCCGATGCTCCGCCGGAGGGGAAGGTCCTGGTGGCCGAGGGAACGCGCCCGGTTCACGGGACGGACGGCGCCATCGACTATGCCGTCGGTGCGACCACACCGTCACCGGTGGAGAAGGACGCTGTCATCGGGACCGTCACACCTCCCGTGAAGGGGGCGGACGGCATGAGCGTATTCGGTACGGCGGTGCCGGCCCGCGATCCCGAACCGGTGGCCATGCCCGAACGCACAAACGTCGCGGTCACCGGGAACGGGACGAAACTTACAGCGACAATCGGGGGATATGTCTTCATCGATTCCTTCGGCGTTCGTGTCAGACCGTTCTTCGAGATCGAGATCACTCCCGACAAGTACGAGGCGCGTGTCACGGCGGCCGGACGTTTGAACGATGACGATTTCGGTCCGGACGATCTGCGTGCCTTCCTGGCCGAAAAAGGGGTGACCCACGGCATCGACGAAACCATGGTGGATGGTATTTTTTCCGACGGGCTCCATGAGCGACAGGTTGTGATTGCGCGCGGGGTTCCCGTGGTGAACGGCGCCGACGGCACGATACGCTATTTCTTCGACCCGGAGACGAGGCCGGAGATCGACGACAGCAGGAACATCAATTTCAAGGAACTCAACCTGATCAGAAATGTTTCCGCCGGAGAGAAACTCGCCGAGATCGTTCCGCCCGTGCCGGGAGAGAGCGGCATGAACGTATTCGGCGAAACGGTGCAGCCGATCGAGGGGAAACCCGCCTCGTTCGCCGCCGGCAAAAACACGAAACCCGATCCCGCGAACGCCGACGCGCTCATTGCGGACATCGACGGCTCGGTGAAGCTGACCAACGGCAGGATCGAGGTGGATGACGTGTATGTGGTTCAGAAAAACGTTGACTACTCGACCGGCAACATCACCTTCGTGGGCGATGTGATCGTAAAGGGAGACGTGCTGAGCGGGTTCAGGATCAAGGCGAACGGCAACGTCCAAGTGGAGGGCGTCATCGAGGACGCTGTCATCGAGAGCAGGGGATCCGTCCTGGTGCGCAAGGGATTCATCGGCCATGGCGGCGGGAGGATCATGGCGAAGGGCGACGTATCTCTCACATTCTGCGAGAATGAACACATTATCGCCGAGGGCGAAGTCACCATCGGCTCATATGCCATGAACAGCACCATCGAAACCCGCGCATCGATCATCGCAGACCAGAACAGGGGCCTCCTCGTGGGCGGTGACTATTACGCTGTCAAGGCCATAAACGTCAACACCATCGGCAGCCCGCACGGCACACGCACGAAATGTCACGCCGGCATGGACATGGTCACCAGGGCCCATCTGAAACTCACGGAGGAAAGCATACGGGAAATCGACCTGCTGCTCCTCAAGCACGAACGCAGAAAGCTCCTGAAAAAGGACCCGTCCGAACGGCTGAAAGACCTTCTCGCGAACCTCCACCACCTCCACGAGCAGCTGGAAAAGAAGCGGGATGAACTTGCCGCTGAGATTAACGCCCTTCCCGAACGCGGGGACGAATTCAAAATGGGCCTCATTACGGCGCACAAAACGGTCCACACGGGGGTCGTCATCGGCGTGTACGATCAGTGGCTGACGGTCCAGGAGAAACACGCGGGCGCCACATTCAGGTACACCGACGATGGTGTGATGTGCGATGCGTCTTCAGAATGACCTTGATACCTTTTACGAAACAGGGGCCGGACATGCTTCTTCAAGGGTGCATGGCGCTCTGTTGTCCCGGTAGTATAACGCCGCCGGGATATCACGCCTTACCCTTCTCCACCGCCAGCCTGCGGGCCGTGGCGCCGAGCTTCTCGAGCACCACCTGGAACGGCGCCATCCGCGCGGCCACCTCTTTCGCGAAGTCCTTTTTCCCGTCATCGCTGTACGGGCGGGAAAATATATCCGCATAATCCTTAACCTTCGCATAATCGGCATCGTCGAGAAACTCCCCGCGGGCGCGCTCGAGGGCGTCTTCGGGTGCGAGTTCCTCGTCCCAGGCGATACGGCCGAAGGCGGAGAAGGTGGTCTCGAAAAAGAGCCGGCGGATACGGCGCAGTTCGTGGCCGATGAGCCATGAGCTGTCGAATGAGGGAATCTCCTCGGCATAGAAGAGGAGCCGTCCCATCATCAGGCGGCAGAACTTCGCCCCTTCATAAAACCGGTAGAGAAGACCCGTAGAAAGCTCCGCGCATTTCGCCTTGAGGGCGGGAGAATCGTCACCGGGACCGGCGTCGATCACGGTGATTTCGGGACGGACCGTGTCATAGGCTGCCCTGAGATAATCGAACAGAAGGCCTTCGATCTCCGAGAGGCGGGGTTCGAAATAATATTCGGGTATCTCGTAGTGACGGTCCACGGCATCGAAGATGAGATCGATGACGGAGGGATTCGGGAAATAATCCCGCGCCAGGCGCAGGCTTTCCATCTTCCCGCGCACCATGCGCTTCTCCATGATGCTCACCGCGCACTGCACCGGCGGGCAGAAATAGTGCATGAACCGGCTGTGGAGGGGATACTTGCTCTCGAATTCCGCCAGGTTGATGGGTGGGTCGATGCTCCGGTTGTAGGGGGTGAAATAGAGGGCGAATTTCTTGACGTTGAACAGCTCGTCGGTATCCGACCAGGGACGTTCCGCGAGAAACGCCACGAACGCAGACATCCTGTCCTCCTCGCCGTGATATCCCGTCCACTGGTGGAACTCGGGATAGTAGAAGAGCGGATCGCCGGTCTCGGCCCAGGTGAGGTTCACGCCGGGCAGGTGCTCGAGGATGCGGGCGCGGTCCGGATGTTCGCGGCATATCCCGGTATGGACCCGTCCCACCTCCCGTGATATATGCACCCAGTCCTCGGGGGTGGTCTCGTCCGACACGATGAACCGCGTGTCGAAGTCCGAAAGCCCGGGGATGAGGTCATCGAAGGTCCATTTGCCGTAGATGCCCTCTATCTTCGGGCAGGCCGCCTTCGAGCGCTCGTAGTATTCCCGGATATGATCGGAAAAGATGTTCTCCGGCCGGGGGGCGAATTCGACGGCGCCGCTCATACATCGACCTGCCTGCCCTCACCGGCCGAACGATAGACGGCATCGATGAGCCTGTTCGTTTTTGCGGCCTCGGCGAAGGTCACCCGCGGCTTTGAACCGCCGAGCGCGGCGCGGACGAAATCGTCCACGAGAGGCTGGTGCACGTTTTCCGCGGTGGGTACGGCGATCTCGGCGATGTCACGTCCCACCGTCTTCACGACGGTCCCGCTGTCATAGGGCTGCCACAGCACCTTCGCCTCGGTACCCACCACTTCGAACATGTGCACCCAGGTCTTCGAGTTCCAGTGGAAGCTGGCGGTGACCACGGCCCCGCCGGGCATGCGCATGACCAGCGCCGAGGAATCCTCAACATCCCAGTTGCGGTCGAGGGCGGCTGTCATGGCCGAAACACGTTCCGGCATTCCCATGAGCCCGATGAGCACATCGAACATGTGCGTACCCATGTCCGATATGGGTCCGCCGCCCGATTTCGAGCGCACCACCCGCCAGTGCTTGGGATCGTCGGGCGAGGGATCGAACCACGAGAAATAAGCCATCCGCGCCAGCACGATCCTGCCGAACTCCCCCGCCTCAATCATGTCCCTCAGCATGTCATATCCCGGATAGAAGCGGCGGAAATAGGCGCATCCGGTGGCGAGGTCCGTGTTCCGCTCCGCCTCCACCGCCTTTTCCACATCCGCACCGGAACATCCCAGCGGCTTTTCCACGAGGACGTGTTTGCCCGCTTCGATCGCATCGAGCGCCATCGGCACATGCAGGCCCACCGGCGTCGCCACATAGACCGCGTCGATGCCGTCGTCTTCCAGCGCCTCGCGATAATCCGTGTGGACCGCGGGAACGGCGTACTGCGCGGCGAGGCCGGCCGCACGATCACCGTCGAGGTCGCAGACGGCGGCGAGTTCCGAGTTGTCAGTGTCGACGATGGCGGGGGCGACACGCTTGCGTGCGATGTCTCCCGTGCCCACCAGAAGCCAGCGTATGGAATCGCTCATATGAAGATACCCCCGGTTGTATTTATCGGTTTAAGTTTCATCAACTGCCCCGGTCTGAAGTCCGGGGTATCGAACCATTGACACTATAACCCCTCCGTCACATGCGTGACACCTCCCCTCACAGGGGAGGCAGGATACAG
>CAYNWJ010000026.1:7334-19020 GCA_964400815.1 uncultured bacterium | reverse complement strand
CCCGGTACGGGGGAAGGTGGCGCGAAGCGACGGAAGGGGGCTTTGCAGAGAACAGCTGAATCATGTGTTGCTTGTTAAACCGGATAACCGGCTTCCGTTATCGACAGAGAGTATTCTATCATTTCACCCCGCATGAAGTCAAGCCAGAAATCCCCATCGAGGTTCAGACATGAAAAAAAGCATGGTCATCGCACTGGCGGGTGTTGCGTTTTTTCTGCTGCCACACGGAATGAACGCATATGCGCAGACCCATGAAGAAATCTTTATCCGATTCATCGGCCCCGAAGCGGCGCTGGACGAGGAGATTCGGGCAACGGTCCTCGCGGATCGTCACGGGAAACGGCATTTTTTCGACACCAACGATGACGGCGCGGTCGAAACCATGTATTTCATCGACACAGACGAACGGCACGGTGACAGCCGTCAGCCGCTCCTAGTGAAGGTGATCGACGAAGACGGCGACATGGACCGCACCCGCGAGCCCGACACCGACAGCGATCTCTACATCGCCGACTGGTACGGTGATGGCAGCGTGGATCGGGCGATCGATTATCACGATATCGACGGCGACGGTGATGTGGACGAGCAGTATCTCTACCAGTGGTCGGAAAGCGGGAGGGCCAGGCGCGCCTTTCCCGATTTCGACGGCGAGCGGTCCTATCTCGTCGCATGGGCCAAGGATTACGGCGACGACAACCGCCTGTGGTACCACACGAACTACGAGTACGGCCAGCGCATCACCCAGTGGAAGACGGATTTCAACGGTGACGAGATGTTCGTCTACCTGTTCTTCTTCGACTACGATGATGACCGTCTCATACCCATGTGGGAGAATGCCTTTTCCTTCTACGACCTCGACGACGACCAGCTCTCGGAAGAGGTGGTGCGTTTTACGGGGACCGGCACCATGAGCGAGACGCTCAGATACAGCATGGACATCGACAACGACTCCCGCGGGGAAAACCGGCACGATTACGACTTCTCGATCTCGGGCATCGGCGACTACCGCTTTCCCCCGGAATTCACCCGGCGCGTGATCATCCGCGGCCATGAGACCGAACCCATCATGAAATGGGAGAACATGAGGGAAGCCGGAAAAACGCCCGCCTGGACCAAGCTCCATCTGACGTGGGACGAGAATGACAACAATGTCGATCCCCTGCGGGGCCGCATGCACAACGAGCGATGGGAAGGGGTGCTCAACCACGGCAACGACTACATGCCCCAGGTCGGAGGCCCATCCGGCGGGCCGGTGAACAAGCGCAACGAAGTGGATGGTGACGCATCCGGCGGGCTTTCGATGTACCTCTCCCCCGTCGATGACCGTCTGCATCTGTACGGCGCGGAGATCGGATGGCTCGACGCGGATTATGATTTCAACGGCACGGTCGACCTGCGCTTCGAGATGGAGGATACCGACGGCAACGGGTACTTCGACACATGGCGCAGGGATGCCGACGGCGACGGGACATTCGAGTGGGTGACGCATCTCGACGATGACGCGTGCACAATCATCCCCTTCGACTATGACGCCCTGCACGCGGGATACAACGAACGGATCGCCGCCTCCCTCGACAAGAACGAACGCATCATCGATGCGCTCAAGGAAGCGGTTTCCGCCCGCAACGCCGGACGGGTCCCCGTGGAGATCGACATCTATTTCACCTCTTCACTCGCGCGTTACGACGAGGAATTCGGCCAGGGGCGCAAAATCCATGAAAGTCCCGAGGGGCGTCGCTATTATCTGGAACTCATCCGCGAACGATACTGGCTGCGATACGCCGAGCTCTTTTCATCTGAAGAGCATTTCACGGCGGCGAAACGGGCATACGCCATGGGTGAATTCAATGAGGCAGCGCGGATCATCGAAAAGGGAATCGACAAGTGAAACCCCACCATCAGAAAATGCGGAGGCCTGGCATGATGCGGCACGGGAAATGGTTTCGGACGGCACTGACATGCTTTGTGTTACTTACGGCAGCCGGGGGAAATGCCCTCGCGCAGGAACTCCTTCCCTGGCGCGATCACATCGTCCTCGAGACTTCGGCCGCCCGGGTGGGGGTCGATCTTGGCGGCGGCGCCATTTTCCAGTTCCAGCGCGCCGGCGATTCCATCAATCCCCTCTCCTGGAACCATCCCGAACGCGGCGTCACCGACCCGCAGCCCATGGGGCACTTCATCTGTTTCGATCGCTGGGGACAGCCGTCGGCAGCCGAACAGGCACGGGGCATGACCTTCCACGGCGAAGCTCCCCACATCGCATGGACACGGGTATCGGAACCGTCGATGTCACGCGGGTTCGCCGAGGCGGAGATGTCGTGCAGGCTTCCCATCGGCGAACTCGAACTCGTTCGCACCCTCAGGCTCTCGTCGCGCGGACCGGTGCTCGATGTCAAGGAAGAAATAACCAACCTGAACCCCCTCGGCAGGCTCTACAACATCGTCCAGCATCCCAGCATCGCCCCGCCCTTCCTCGACGAAACGACCGTCGTGGACTGCAACGCCCTCAAAGGCTACATGCAGGAAAGCCCCTGGCCCACTCCCGAGGAGCCGGTGATATACTGGCCTGAAATCGCATACAAGGGAAAACTGGTCGATCTGCGCACACTGGGCGGCGACCATAATCCCGGTGTCACATCATTCGTCTTCAAAGAGGGCGTCCAGACGGGCTGGGTGACCGCGGCGAATCCATCGCAGGGCCTTCTCATCGGCTATATCTGGGACCTCGACGAGTATCCCTGGCTCAATATCTGGCGTAATTCACAGAACGGCGAACCCGCGGCCCGCGGCCTCGAATTCGGCACCACGGGGCTTCATCAGCCTTTCGGCAAGATGGTGGAAAAGGGACGGATGTTCGGGGAGCCGCTCTTCGAGTATATCGACGCCGGCGAGACCATCACGAAGTCATACACGGCGTTCCTCGCCGAAATCCCCGGAGACTACCGCGGTGTGGCCGGGATCACGCACACAGACGGCCGCATCGTTCTCCGCGAACGGGGCGATAACGGCCGAGTCATCGAGCTGTCGTATTGACGGTGTCTGTTGCGGTTGTCAGGATTCCTCCTGCTTCTCCAGCCTGACCCTGAGGGCGTCCCGTGGTCCGAAATGGATGTCGCGCTGGGGAAAGGCGATCACGATTTCGTTCTCGCGGAAGGCCTTGTCGATGGCGTACCGCAGTTCGGACGTGATGGTCCGAAGATCCATGGGCGTGGTGACCGACGACCAGAAGAGAAGTGAAAATTCCAGCGAATTGTCGCCGAAACTGTTGAACAGAACGATGGGCTCGGGCACGGGATTGACTCGCCTGTTGTCGCGGGCGATGTCGAGGATGATTTTCGACGCTTTCTCCGTATCCGAGCCATAGGCGATTCCCACATTGAGCTCGCCGCGGACATCGCTGTTCGAGAGTGTCCAGTTTGTGACGGTTTTTTCAAGGAAAAAGCTGTTCGGAACGATCAGGTCCACCCCGTCCACGCGCCGTATCCGCACACGTCTGCTCCCGATTTCCTCTATGCGTCCCTGACTCCCCTCGTATTCGATGATGTCACCGATCCTGATGGGCTGCTCGAACAGGATGATGAAACTCGATATCAGATTGTTGAACAGGTTCTGCGCTCCGAAACCGACACCGATGGCGAGCGCGCCGCCGAGCACGGTGAAGATGGTGATGGGAATGCCGGCGATGGAAAGGGATATGAACACGAGAATGAAGAGGAGGATGTAATAGATCGTCTTCTGTATGACATAGGCGGTTGAAGCCTGGATATGGGACATTTTCCTGAGACGCAAGCCCATGATGCGCGTGATGATGTTCGAAAGCGACGCCCCCACGATCATGACCACGAGGGCCACGACGATCTGGTTCAGCTTGACGGCGTGGGCTCCGCTGCTGAAGAGTTCGAGATTCCATATCTGTTCGATATTGACACTTGTAAAATCCATCTATGCTCCCAATCCTCCGCCGGCGCTTACGGCAGTTCGACGATATTGTTCATCCGGGTGATCTCCTCGAATGACCCGCCTGGATTGAGGACCACCCGCAGGCCGCCGGTCAACCCGCCCGCCGGGAGTTCGAGGCTTACTTCCGCCGTCCGCGGAAAGAGATCGAGCGGCGCCTCGATGGCAGGTGTTTCGGCGGTGGCGACAGAATTTCCGGAACTGTCGATGACCGCTATTTCTCCCTTCGGACAATCCACCGATCCGAGGCTGTGCACGGTCACCAGCATTTTCCCGTCCGCGATTTCGACATCCTCTTTTCCGATGCCGAGATCGGGGCGTTTCCAGTAGGGCGTTCCCTTCTTTTTCAGTGACATATGAATGACTGTCTGGACACCTGGATCGAAGGTGAGTGTCACCGATTCCGTGCGCTCGAACCGCACCCGGATCTTTTCGCTGTCCCCGTCGATGACGAAGTCCCCGTCAGTGTCGATTCCACGTTCCATCTCCCACTCGCCGGGATCGATCATCCATCCGGTCATGTCGGCCGTTACCGGACCGTCCGAACAGTTCCAGGCGGTCACGGTGAACGAGGTTGCGTCCGCTTCGGGGACGAGAATCGCGAGATCGTCCCATGACGACGGCTCCCGGAAACGCCAGCTCACCACCTGGCCGGGATAGATCGCCGATTTCTTGCGGCGCGCGATGCCGCCGAGGCGGGATCGCTGGAGTTCGAGGGCGTTTATGGCCACACGGTCCGTCCAGACATGCCCTTCGGTCATGAGATACATTTCGCGGCTGTGATAGGCGATTTCGTCCGCATAAAGCTCCTCGATAAACTGGAGATCGCCCGTGAGCTGAAATGCCAGCCAGCGCTGGAGGCCGCCGCCGGAATGGGGCGTGGTGGTCCTCGTGTAGTCCCGCGCCCACTCCCTGCCCTCGTCGAGGATATCGATCACGTTGGCATTGAGGCCCAGTATCGCGCCATGGCCGTTGTCGATCATGGGCTGGAGATATCTCTCGTCACCCGTCCAGTGCCATGCGCCCCAGAGGAGATGATCGGCGGACCCGAACGAAGAGCCGCGGTCCTCGTCGGTTGCATAGTTCACCACGGCGGTCGTCCGCCACCGACCGCGCTCATCCTTCCTTCTGTGGGCCACGACACCGTCCGCAAGCTCGAGAAGCGTCTTCTTCGCCCTCGGATTGCCATTGAATTCCACCAGGGACATGCCCGGATGGAGCAGGCGGAACGCCTGATACATGGTCCACTGCCACGGCCGTTCCTCCGCGATCTCCGTGGCGCTGAAGAAGCTCGACCGGAAATGGCGATGGCCGGCGCTGTTGATGCCGGTGACGCGCTCAAATGCCCGCGCCGTCTCCATGAGGCGTTCAACCAGTTTCGGATCGCCGTATTCGAGCATCATGAGCTGCGCCTGGACGTTCGTCCCCTCCTCGGTGGTGTGGAGACCGTCCATCTGGTAGGTGTTGAGTCCGTCGGTGAACATCCCGATGTCGTAGATCGCCTCCAGTTCCCGATGGAGGGAATCGGTGATCTTGTCCGGCTCAATGCCCATGAGCGCGGGGATGGGCCACGAATTGGTGAAATCGCTGTCGTCGGAAAGCCCGCCGCCCAGTTCGCCGTTCTCTATCTGGCGGTTGTCGATCCACCAGAGGATGACATCGCCCACGAGACGCAGGTGTTCGATCTGGCGGAAGGCCCACACGGGAACGCCCGGCGGCGGCTGGGGCTGCTCGAACGCCGGCCAGCCCTGTTCGGGGTTGAGATGGCACCAGTAGTTCCTGCCCGGGAAATGATGGGGATCGATCCTCAGCAGATCGACCATGTCCCGGTGCAGACGGTCATACAGGGGCAGCAGCTTGCTGTTCGGGGCGGACTCGATGATGTTGCCGTAATTGTCCTTCACCTGTACGAAGCGGTCCCCGATGTGTTCCGGTTCCGCCTCCTGCCGCGCCTTGAACACAAGGGTCACACGCATGCCGTGGAGAGCGTCCGCGGCGAGCCCCTCTCCCGCACCCGCCACGGTCAGGTAGATGCTTTTGTCGTCGGGGAGGATACGGTCGCGGGTGTCGATCCAGAGTGTCCGTTCCTCGCCGGGCTTGACCGAGAAGGTGAAATCCGCGAGCGTGCGCGCCGGCCAGAGCGGGTCCCTGAAGGCGATGTTCATGGGATAGAGGCCGCCATGGGTGGGCCGGACATCGAGGGCGGGCAGATCGATGATGATCCCGGCGAGACCGTCGCCGATGTTCTCCCAGGTGTAGGAATAACGACCGATGGTGCTGCCGGTGCTGATGGTGCGGAAATCGCAGGGAATGAGAACATGCACGAGGGGCAGCGAAGCGGTCTGTCCTCCCGATGTACGGCCGGTGCGCGGTGCGCCGGAAGGAAGGGCCACCACGGTCGTCCGTTCGCCGGGCATGTGACGGCCCTCTATGTGTTCGATAAGCGGCGCTAGTGTCGGATTGTCAGGAGCTGCTGCGCTGTCGACACGGTAGGTAAGACGTCGGGAGCCCGCGGGAGCCCTTCCGCCCTCCACACGGCTGACCATGATCTCGCCGATGGGTGTCTCCTGGACATCATTTGTGAAGCGGAGCCTGCCTCCCTCGCGCATGGCGTCAAGACGGTGCGCCGTGCGTTCCTGGTCGGCGGGGCGGTCGAAGAGAGGTTCCACAGTGTCGGATGATCTTTCGTGCGAATAGACGAGGTGGTCCATGGTCCCGAATGCGGCGCCGGCGATCTCGATGTGGTTCCATTCCTCGTCCGGGAGTGAGAATGTCACCGATTTTCCCGAAAGCGAATAGCAGTTCCAGTCCGGCAGGGTGAAATAATCCGCGCGGCCGATGATGGATGAGCGGTTCATGACCCCGGGCCAGGTGGTTTCACGGATGCCGTCGCATCCCTTCCAGAACCACTGTTTGAGGTCATAGGCGTCCGTAATGCCGATGAAGCGGACGGACGTTTCGCGGGAATCGAGATAGGGCGGCGGATCGTCGCTCCGGTTCCAGCCATGACGCAGAAGCCAGGCGGAACGGAGCTCTTCCGATGACAGGGAGAGGGTGTTCAGGGTCCTTTCGGGGAGAGAATTTCCCCCGGCGAGCATCGCGATATCGAATTGATCGAGCATCGAGTCATAGATACGGAATTCATCGAAATCGGCGCCGCGCAGATCGTGGCTCCCGCTTCCGATGAACAGCGGATTGATGAAATAGCCGTGGGTGCCGAAGAATCCCATTCCGGCATCGAAGACAGCAACGGTATCCTTTCGCGCCGCCAGCTCGCCGTCAACATACAGGCGGATCCCCCGGTTCTCGTCCCAGGCGACCGCCAGATGGGTCCATTCATCGGCGGCGGGCAGTGTGTCCGGATGGTGTGAGACCCGGATGCGCGCCAGGTTACGGTCTGTGACAAAAGCGTCGAAGCCGCTGCCGTTGTAATCCACGCGCATCCATTGCATGTCGAAGCTGGAATGGTCGCTGTATGATGCCTGAAAAATGGTGAAAGGCGTTTCTCCCAAGGGATAGCGCGGCCGGAGGAAAAAGGCCAGGGTGCCGCGCTGGGCGTACAGGTTGCCCGGTGATTCGAACGCTATCACATTCTCGAAATCGGGACATGATATCGCCTTCCCAACTGCGCCGTCGTCCACGATCTCCTGTTCCTCGATCACCACGGCATCGGGATTGCCACGGGCGAAATCCGCGGTGAATCCTTCGCTGGCCGAATAGTGGAACAGCAGCCCCTCTTCCGCTGCTGCTCCGTCCGGGGGCGACGATAATCCGCACATCGTTATTCCCAGCACAACGATCACAATTTTCGCTGTCATATCGTTCATGAACCCTCCCGAGAGCGTGTCGAAATCGTCAAAATACCGAAACTGTTTTATACATTATCGGTAAATGTAAATTTATTAATAGTCGCCATTTAAATCGTACACCATATGAAATGCGGCATGCTGTCAATTTTGTCTCCAATTGGCAATCCCCGGTATTCAGCGTGGAATAATGTCTATTTCTTTCCCGCCTGATTGATGGATGTAATACCATGCCGGATAACAAAAACGCATTTTCATGAAAAACCGGTAGCTGTCAGGATGACGCAATCCACTTCAAAAATGCACCGTACGGTGTTTTCTTATATTTATTTACGCCATAATGGCGACATCGGTCGCGCTCACGAAGCCCCATCTCAACTGCAATTATCGGAAAATCATGCATTATTCATCGCGAAAGCCACCGCATGTCGTAATCGCTGTCTGCGCATCGGAAAAAGTTCAGGAAAAGCTTCTTGGGTATCGCAGACTGGGGCATGTCGGAATCGAGGTACCGGAGCATGTCGAGTGTGCTTGCCACGATCTGCCCGCGGCCGAAAGGGATGCGCGCGACAGCGGTATGGATGTCCTTACGGTGTTCGGCGGCGAGGGCGACAACGGTTTCATGTCCGAAACGGGCCACGTCCAGCCCGCGCATGGTGTCGTAATAGAAAGCCTGGTATTCCCATCCCATCGCCTGGGACTGCGGCAGACCCTCGAGGAGCGGGCTCTTTCCCACGAAGAAACGACCGCGCGAGCCGAGACTCACGCTGCCATGATACTGCACCGCCTGATACCAGTAGACGTCATCCCACTGACCGGCCCACTCATCCGTATTTTCCAGAACGATGAGTGTGGCGCCGTTGTAGACCTGTTCCATGACGGCACGGTACCGGGAACGGCGGACCTCATCGAAATCGTGCTTCCCGACAACGATGTAGTCGAAACGCGGTCCCGAGAACTGGTGGTGGTATTCGGGGAACTCCTCGAATGTCACGCCCCGGACATCGGAAATCAGGGCATTGACCGCCCCGGAATCGTCGATCACCGCACCACGTCCTTCCAGGGCCTTTCCGGCGGCGTAATCGACCGCGAAAATATCATCGTATCCGTCGCATTTCAATTCATCGCCGTCGAGAATACGAGCCTCCAGACGATGGTAGCCGTGTTCTTCGACAGCCGGAAGACGGACGTCCCCGGCAATCAGTTGACCGTATTCCTCCCCGCCTTCGATTCTCACCCGGCGGGTGTCGGCGAAGACGGTCGTCCCGTCGGGGCCGGTGAGTGTAAGTTCGAGGGTGTGCCCGCCCGAGAGATCGAGCTCGTTGACGATGAAAATGTCTGCCACGGGGGTGTAACCCACGGGAAGCACCTTGTCACGCAGCTTGACCGCGACATACAGCGGCTGCATGAATCGGCGGAGCACCGAGGGTTCACCCGTCGGATTACGGTATACGCCGAACATGTCGGTATGGGTGGCGGCGCTGGCGGCCCCGTTGATGATATAGGCGTCTATTATGTTGGAAATGCGGCAGTTCTCGAGAATACGGCCGTGGAAATAGAAGAGATTTTCACCGAGCGCCTTCGTGAGATGATCGACCGTGGGGAATGAACTGCGGAACCCGCTCTCGTCCAGGAAGCTGTCGTAGTAGTCGAACCAGTCGAGGTGTTCGCGTTCCCTCCAGCCATCCGCCGATCCGCTGAGGAAAATATCCTCCCTGATCTTCTGGAGGCGCATCATGCTGCCGAAAGACCCCTCTTCGCCGTAATAGATGATTTCGTCCGGCTGCACCTGATGTTCGGGATCGTCGTCGATGATATTGAGGCGGATGTAATTGTGCGGATTCGTGTAATAGTCGTCACGGTATCCCCGGTGGTTCCAGTGATGCATGTCCCACCAGCCGTGGGTGTAACGCTTTGGATCGAGGGGACGGTACATGCTCTTGGCCGGGGACAGGGGATCGTTTGTGCGCGCGTCATCCTTGGTCCTGTCGCGGCCGCCGTTGTAGACGATGATGCGGGTACCGTCCAACCCGCGGATCATTTCCATGGCGCGGAAATCGTCCTCGTCGGGCGGATTCGGGTCTTCGCCCTTCAGGCTCCAGAGAAAGAGCGCGGGGCTGGAGCGGTCGCGCCTGACGAAGCGTTCCAGGTTGATCCGCCTCCATTCCCGGGTAAAGGGATCGTCGACCGGGGCGCCATCGGGGCCGTTGATGCGGTAGCCCGCCGATCTGCCGGTATAGAGAATGCCCAGTTCCTCGCAGGCCCGCACGTGGTTGGCCTGCGCGATGGCGTTGGTCACCTTGATGGTGTTATACCCCATGTCCGCGACCAGCCGGACATCCTTTTCCGCCCATTCCGGTGAGGCGTACATGCCGTTCTCAGGCCAGAATTCGCGGTTCTTGCAGCCCCGGATGAAGATACGCCTTCCATTGAGATACAGGCGCATGTCGCCGTCCTTGTCGCGCATGTCCAACCAACGGAAGCCGAAGCGCCGGCCGAAGGAATCACGCATCCCCCCGTCATCGGAAGTGAAGATCGCCTGCGCCACATACAGGTTCGGCTGAAGGATATCCCACGGTTTCGCCTTTCCCGCACGCACATTCAGGGAAACAGTCTTCCCCTCGACAGGTATGGCGGCGTCGACGGTCTTTTCCCAGACGACTGCTGCGGGATCCCCCCATGCATGGACGGTGAGGGCGAGACTGCCCTTCACGGGAGCGCCGGAGGTGTTGGCGAGCGAGACCGCCACATCCGCCTCGGTGATCTTGGGCGAATTACGCACGAAGACGTCCGTCACGGTGACCGCATCGAGCAGACGCAGGCAGACCTTCCCAGTGATGCCGCCGAAGCCGCGCACCGCCGGGACGTTGTATTTCCCCCAGGGGAAGGTGACATGGGCGGGCCAGCTGAAATTGCCCACGGGGTCGGTGATACGGATGTCGAGGGAGTTTTCCCCGCCGAACCGGACGGCGTCGGTGATGTCCGCCTCGAAAGGGGTGTTGCCGATGAGTTCATAGCCCGCGAGCTCGCGGTTCACATATATCTCGGCCCGGAGGTTCACCGCCTCGAAGGCCAGGACCACCCGTTTGCCGCGATACCGTTCATCGACCGTGAACGTGCGGCTCCACCAGGAAACCCCGCGATAGTCTCCCGCCACACCGACGGAATTCCCGTTCGCTCCCCAGTAGTGTTCCTCCACCGTTCCCGGCACCGACACCCGCTTGCCCTCCATGAATGAGAAATCGTCCCATCCCGAAGTCGGCGGGTTCACCGGCAGACGAGCAAGGTCCACGGGCGGCAGGAACAGTTCGTCATCGAGCCATTCCGCCTGCGGGTCGAGACGGAGCGTCCAGTTATCGCCGGTGAGGTCCCGTTCGAAACGGCCCGGTTCGGCCCTGACCGCCGACGGGACAAGGCAGGAGATGAGAAGAAAGGCCAGGCTGATGTGCAGGATTCGCATGGAGAGTCCCCCAGGAGATCGGCTGTTTCGTTCGATGGTGTCAGAAGAATTTCGGGCCCTCGTCCCGCAGGCGGGAAACATATATCCCGAGTTTTTCCCGTTTGAGATCGCGGTAATCAGTGCGGTGCACGCCCTGTTCGTCGAGAATATAGACGGGTATGGCCCCGATATCGTTCTCGCCGAGGCCGCGTTCATTCGCGATGCGGAGATAAGGCATTTCACGGGGATCGTGCCCCATGAGCCAGGTCGTGATGGCGTCGACGCTCACCGGTGACTGTCCGACGGTCACGAAATCGGCGTGAACGGTACCGACATCGTCGCCCCGCGCGAACACACCTTCCACCATGCTCACATACGGCGTGGGGAGCGCTTCCAAGCAGTCCATCATGCGCTGGGTCCACTGCTCCGACGCGAACAGCCATGAGTCCGCGACATTGTAGAGGTTCTCCAATGCGGCCTTACG
>CAYNWJ010000026.1:0-7324 GCA_964400815.1 uncultured bacterium | reverse complement strand
CTTTGGCCTTTTCGTATTTCCTGCGGGCCTCGCGAAAGGCGTCATACCCCCCGGCGGAGAGATAGGTCCGATAGAATCCGCCCACGTCCCAGTGCTTGTAGCCCTCGTTGACGTGCCGGACGAACGCCTTTTCCACGTTCTCGCGGAAATCGTCGTTGAAATCGTTCATGAAATTCCTGCGCCAGATATCGAGGGTGGACCAGGAATCGCAGATGTGGCCGTACCCGCGCGGCATGACGCCCATCAGGTTCTTGATGCTCAGGGTCGTGTGGCCCACTGAGTGGGTGTGGGCGTGAGCCATGTTGATGAACGTCGTGTCCTTCTCGAAGGCGGGGCGGTACGTGGGAAATTTTTTCGCCACGACACCTTTGCGGTTACGGTGCCACATGAGTTCCCCGCGCTCGTAGTCCCTGAAATACTGGACATGTGCCTCGATAAGCGGCAGGCCGTGGGCGTCCAGCAGGTCTTGGAAACCGCTCGAAACCACCTGTGGGTGCCTGAGCGCTCCCCGGGCGCCGATGGCCAGTTTGGAATTGCCGATATCGCGGAGACCGTCGGCGAAACCCGCAATGAAATAGGGATGGACATTGCCGCCGCCGGAATCCTCAACACTTTTGGGAATGCCCACGATATTGGGCTTGATGAAGGTCTTTCCCCTGGAATCATCACCTTTTCTGAAGACGAGTGAAGACACCCTCCGGCCGAACCGTTCCATCCTGTCGGGACAGCGTTCCCAGGAGCCGTCTTCCATTTTTTTTGCGCCGATGTTGCCATGGATGATGAACACGGCGTCCGGATTGTCGAGAATCTCCTCGCGCAGAACGGGAGGCACATTGCCCTTCCCGCCCTTTTTCAGGATATCCAGAACATCCCGTATTCGGAGTCCCTGGCTCTCCAGCGGCCTGTCAGGCTCGTATGTCATGTCGCGGTGCGCCGCGGTTTGGGTGAATGCGGGGCTGGAACACAGCGCCGCCGCCGCTCCCGCACTCGACCTGAGAAATGTACGTCGTTTCATGGTGTATCTTCCTCACTCCTCTGCATCGGCGTATTCGATGAAATTCAGGAAGAGCCGCTTGGCGATCGCCGCCTGGGGCATGTCGGAATCCAGCCAGGACATCATGTCGAGCGTGCTCATCACGATTGTGCCGCGCCCGAAGGGAATACGGGCGACCGAAGTGAGGATGTCCTTCCTGTTCTGGGCCGCGAGGGCGACAACGGTATCGTTGCCTTCACGGTTCATGTCGATGCCCCGGACATTGCCGCGGTAGAATATCTGGTATTCCCAGTTCATAGCCCGCCCATCGGGAAGACCGGTCAGCACAGGACTCTTGTCCATGAACAGACGGCCGCCGTTTCCGAAACGCTGGGTGCCGTTGAACTGCACGGCATTGTAGTTGTAGTGATCAGCCCATTGTTCCGCCCAGTTGTCCGCGCCGTCAACCACCACGAGAGTGGCGCCGTTGACCACGGCTTCCATGACCGCCGGATAGACCGACCTCCGCATGGAGCCGAAATCATGTTCGCCCACGATGACATAGTCGACCGGCGGGCCGCTGTAGCCGTGATCGTAGATCGGGAAATCGACCGTATTCACGCCGCGGTCCTCCCGCAGAAGGTTTTTGATGGTACCGGTCGTGTCGATAACCGCGACCGTGCCGTCGATGCCGGGACCGTGCTTCCAGTCTACGGCGTAAAAGTCGTCGAATCCCGTGCACTCCACACCGTCACGGCTCTCGATGCGCGCGTTGAGGTTGTAATACCCGTGCTGGGACGGCGCGGGAAGAACGACTTCCTCGACGAGCAGCTGGCCGTACTCCTCCCCGCCCTTGACCGTAACCTTGTATTCTTCCGCAAAAACGGATGTGCCGTCGGGCGCAACAAGATCGAGCGTGAGGGTGTGCCTCCCCTCGAGGCCCGTTTCGTTCACCAGGAATATGTCGGCCACGGGGACATTGCCGAGGGGCATGACCTTGTCCCGGAGCTTGACCGCCACATAGAGGGGCTGGTTGTAATAGGCGAGGTAGGTCGGGTCGCCGGTCGGATTGCGATAGGCATCGACCAGGTCGGTGTGTGTCGCCGCCGCCGACCAGCCGTTGAGGTTGTATGCGTCGATCACGTTGGACATGCGGGCGTTCTCCACGATGCGGCCGTGGAAATAGTGCATGTTCTCGCCCAGCGCCATCGTCAGATCGTCAACCGTGGGATAGGAAGAACGGAATCCGGCCTCATCGAGGAAACGGTCGTATGCCTCGTACCAGTCGATGAGTTCCCCTTCACGCCACCCGTCGGCCGAATCCTGCCGATACAGCTGGTTCCTGATTTTTCCGAGGGTGAGCATGGTGCCGAACGCCCCTTCCTCGCCGTAGAAGATGACCTCTCCCTCATCGACAGTCGTGGTCGAATCACCGTCCACCGAGTTCAGGCGCATGTAATTCCGGGGATTGCGGTAGCACCAGTCGTCCATGTAGCCGGCGTAGCGGTTCCAGTGATGCTTGTCGAACCAGCCGTACCAGTAGTCCTTCTCGTCCAGGGGCTTGTAGAAGAGCTTGAGGGGATTTTTGTCGAGGCCAGCGTGTTCACGGCGCGCGCGATCGCAGTCGCCCGTGTACAGAAGAATCCGCGTGGGGTCCAAGTTCCGGACTATCGAGATGTTGTACATGTCGTCTTCGTCGGGTGCGTTGCCGTCCTCGTTCTTGAGCATATAGGCTATGAGCGAGGGATAGGACCGGTCGCGGCGGACGAAACGGAGGAGTTTCTCACGCCTGAGATCGCGGGTCAGTTTGTCGGGCCAGGGCCGTCCCTGCCGGTCGTTGATACGGTATCCGGCCGACTCGCCCGTGGAAAGGAGCCCGTACTCGTCGGCATAGCGCACAAGAAGCTGATGGCCGATTGCGTTGTGATAGGCGATGGAGTTGAATCCCATGGCGATGGCCACCTCCACGTCCTTCTTCGCCATTTCCGGCGTGGGAAATATGCCGTTCGTGGCCCAATAGCCGCGATGGACGTTCGCCATCATGAACACGCGCCTGCCGTTCATGTACAAACGCTGATCGCCGTCCTCCTCTCCGATGTCGAACCAGCGGAAACCGAAGCGGCGGCGCATGGTGTCGCGCACGCTCCCGTCGGAGGAGGTGAAGGTCACCGCCGCCGTGTAGAGATTGGGCTCGAGAATCGCCCATGCTTTGGCTTTCGGCGCCTTGACCTCGAAAGACAATTCGGCGCCCTGTGCGGGGATTTCGGCTTTCTGCGTCTTTTCCCAAATGATCGCCCCGGGATTGCCGTATTCGTATATCTTCAGAGTCGCTTCACCGGTCATGGCGCGGCCGGATGTGTTTTCCAGCGTCGCGAAAACATTGGCCTCGGTTATCTTCGGGGTGTTCTGCACATAGATGTCGTTTACGGCCACCGGATCGACCGCACGGACGCGGACATGGCCGGTTACACCGCTGAAACCGCGCACGATGGGGATCATGTTCTCACCCCAGGGGAAGATGATGTGGGCAGGCCAGCTGAAATTGCCGCCGGGATCGGTGATACGGACATCGAGTCTGTTGGGACCATTGAAATCCACCGCCCCGGTGGCGTCGGCGCTGAACGGCGTGTTGCCCACGAGATCATAGCCGACCAGTTCGTGGTTGACATAGACCTCGGCGCGCAGATTCACCGATTCGAACGCGAGGATGATCCGCTTGCCCCTGAGCGACGGATCGAGCTCGAAGGTTGTGCTCCACCACGACACGCCGCGGTAATCGCCCGCCGTTCCCACGAAATTACCATGCCTGCTCCACTCATATTGTTCGACAGTTCCGGGCACGGTCACCGGCAGGCGCTCCTGCATGTCGAGCATGTCCCATCCGCATGTGGGCGGATTGACCGGCAGCGAGGATATGGTGACAGGCGGAGCGAAGAGGTCGTCCTCTATCCATTCTGCGTTCTTGTCGAGCCAGAGGAACCATTCGGTCCCCGCGAGATCGATCTCCCATCTTCCGGGAGCGGAGAAGACGGCTGAAGAGCACATGGCGGCGATGAAGACCGTCCAGATGCTTGTCACTATGATGGTTTTCAAGATTCGCAATGAAGGAGTCCTTTCTTTTGATGGCCGGGCCGTTGATGATACAAAATTTCTGTAAACTGATTGAGGTTCCATTCGACAAAGCATCTATTCCATACGGGAATATTCGATCAGGTTGAGAAGAAGGTTCTTCGCCACCGCCGCCTGGGGTTCGTGTGAATCGAGCTCGGGAATGATATTGAGGGTCGAAAGAATGACCTGCCCTTCCCCCACATCTGTGCGGCTGAGCGATGTGAGAATGTCCTTCGTGTGCTGTCCTGCCATGCAGACGATGAAATCGCAGCCCCACGGATGAAGATCGAGGCCCGACACATTGCCGGTCTGGTAAAAACACTGGTACTCCCAGTTCATTCCCTCGCCCTGGGGAAGTCCGGACAGATAGGGGGAATAGGTCGTGAACAGCCGTCCCCTGTTGCCGAAGCGCACGATCCCCTCCCCCTGATAAACGGGGGGTTTTCTGCGGAGGCGTTCGTTCATGCGCCCGGCCCACTCGTCGGCCCCCTCGAGCACGATGAGGGTGGCGCCGTTTTCCACACGATCAAGAATGTCGGTGAAAATGTCCGTGTCACCGTCATCGAATTCGTGGCTTCCGACGATGATGCAGTCCGCATCGGCCATGCCTTTCGAGTACGAGCGCACCGGGCTTCCGCCGATTTCACCGAGCCATCCCGCCACGGCGCCGTCATGCTCCATGACAGCGACGCTTCCCGGTACCCGTCTGCTCCCGGGGGCGGTGACCGCAAAAATGTCATCGAATCCCGTCGCCCTGACCGTGCCGTCCTGCACGATCCTTGCGCGCACGGTGTAATACCCGGTCGCGCTGATCGCCGGGAATTCCACTCCCTCCAAGAGCAGCTGGCCGAATTCCTCACCGCCGAGAACGGAAACATCATAGGTGCGTCCGAACATATCCACGCCGCCTGGCCCTTCGAATCTGACTTCGAGAACGGCCTTTCCCTTCAGGTCGTTCTCGTTTATGAGCCAGAAATCCGCGACGGGGACCGAGCCCGCGGGAAGCACCTTGTCACGGAGTTTGACCGCGACATACAGGGGCTGAGTGTAATACCGGAGAATCGATGGATCGGCGGTGGGGTTGCGGTACATGTCCACGACATCGGTGCGGGTTGAGGCCGACGCCCAGCCGTTGAGATTGTAGCCGTCGGCGATGTTGCTCATGCGGACGTTCTCGAGATTGCGGCCGTGGAAATAGTGGAGATTACGCCCCAGGCTCATGGTCAGGTCGTCCACCGTGGGATATGCCGCGCGGAAACCGGTCTCGTCCAGGAACTCGTTGTAGGCGTTGTACCAGTCGATGTGCTCCATTTCGCGGAAACCGGTGGGCGCTTCAGCCATCAGACGGTCATGGATCTTTCCGAGACGGACCATGGTGCCGAACGCCCCCTCCTCGCCCCAGAAGATGATCTCGCTTTCGTCGAGCCGGAGCAGGGAGTCGGAACGCGCCGGGGCCGTGGGGCCGTTTATCACGCCGCGCAGATAGAACCGGGGGTTCTCGTAGTTGAAATCCACATGCCCCGCCCAGGCGAACCAGTGATGATGATCCCACCAGCCGCGATACCTGATCTCGTCTTCGAAGGGAAGCATGTGCTGTTTGAAGGGATCGGGATCGACCTTTTCATTCCAGTCGATTTCGCGGTTGCGGTCGCTGTTGTATGTGATG
Source organism: uncultured bacterium (assembly GCA_964400815.1). GTDB lineage: Bacteria > Latescibacterota > Latescibacteria > Latescibacterales > Latescibacteraceae. The sequence continues at coordinate 1,574 of CAYNWJ010000026.1, read as the reverse complement.
ATGCGCGAGGGGTCGAGCTCGTGGACCATGCGGAGGCATTCGGTGTCGTCCTCCGTCGGCGCCTTGCGGGCCTCGTTCTTGAGGTTGTATATCATCATCGAGGGGCACGACCGGTCGCGGATGACCATACGGCGGAGCTTTTCACGGCGAAGGAGCAGCGCCTGCTCGTCGGGACCGTCGATATCGTCCTCGCGGTTGTACAGGACCATGAAACCGCCCGGTTCCTCATAGGTCATGAGCCCCATACGGTCGGCGTAGTCCATGACCGGCGGCTGGCCGATCGCACGGTGGAGGAGCATCATGTTGAAGCCCATGTCAACAAGGGTCTCCATGTCCCGTTCCGCCATTTCCGGCGTGGCGAAGATGCCGTTCTTCGGCCAGAATCCCCTGGTCATCGCGGCGATCAGCAGAACCCGTTTCCCGTTCAGATAGAACCGCTTGTCACCGTTCTTCTCACCCACGGTGAAAAAACGGAATCCGAAACGCCGGCTCATGGCGTCCATCGCTCCGCTGCCGGAATCCTCAAAGGTCACGGAGGCCTCGTACAGATGGGCCTGTTTCAGATTGGTGTGACCGGCGAGTTCCCACAGCTTCACATTACGGGGCGAAGCACTGAATTCCACGACCGTCTCACCGGAGGGCAGATCGACCGTTCTGCTCTTGCGCCACACCTCGGCTGCGGGATTCTTCCATTCGTGGATGGCGAGGGTGACGTCTCCCTTTCCTGCGGCGGCGGTATTCCTGAGGGTGACGAAGACCTTCACCTTTTTCGGATCGGGCTGGTTCTGGACATAGATGTCGGTTATATCGACCTCGTCGACCGCCTTAACGACCACGGGGCCGGTGATGCCGCCGAACCCGTGAACGGCCGGGATGAGGTTCTCCCCCCAGCGCATGAGGATGTTGTCGTTCCATGAGAAATTTCCCACAGGATCGGTGATGCGGACGTTGATACGGTTGGGACGGTCGAACACCACGGCCTCGGTCGCATCCACCTGGAACGGCGTGTTGCCGATGACGTCATAGCCCACGAGTTTGCGGTTGACGAAGACTTCCGCCCGGAGATTGACCGATTCGAAATCGATGAGAATGCGTTTGCCCCTGAGATCGGGATCGAGGGTGAACATGGTGCTCCACCAGGATACGCCCCGGTAGTCGCCGCCCACATCCGGTATCGCTCCGCCGATGGCGCCCCAGTAATGTTCCTCGACCGTGCCGGGAACCCGGACAGCCTTGAAATACTCCTCCTCCAAACCGTCCCATCCGCAGGTGGGCGGATTGACCGGCAGGCGGGAAACATCCACGGGGGGCAGATAAATCTCATCGTCATACCAGACCGCGCTGGTGTCGAGCCACAATCGCCAGCCCTCGCCGGAAATCTCCTGCTCCCAGCGGCCGGGAGCGGCGGAGGCCATGGAACAAGCCGCTGACAGGATTATCAGGGCGGCCAGAATCACGTTCACCGAATGTGTTCGTTTCAAATCCGTCACGGGGTCACCTCTCCTGATTATATGGGGGGGGGTATCAAGTTAAGTAAGCATACATTTATACGTTTTGGCTCCATTGTATAACCC
>CAYNWJ010000025.1:0-19141 GCA_964400815.1 uncultured bacterium | reverse complement strand
TTCCACACCACAACAACAATATTATCATTTTTTCCTTGTTCTAAACAAACCAGGGTGGCGAGATTATGATTGAGCGTGTACGAACGCTCTCGAATCGCCCGATGATCCGTGATCGCAGACTGGTGGCGGCCGGTGTGGCGGGGGATTGCCCGGTCTCAGAAAACCTCATCACCCACCCAGTCAGGCCTCGCCGGCCGCGCCCGCCAGTCAACGGGGACCGATCCCACCGCGACGGGCGCGCACCCCTTTTCCTGGGCCGAGTACATCCCCGTGAGAAAGATCTCGGTTTTCTTCCGCACGTTGTCCGGCGGTTCGAGCGTTTCACCCTCGAAGGTCCGCTGCATGGCGGTGAGCATGGGAACGTGATGCACCAGCAGGTCGTCGCCGTGATCGGCGAACACCGGCAGACGCGAAGTCTCGATACCCGCGGTCCCCAGTGCGGTGAGGGTGTACAGGTCGCCGCGCGGGGTCATGGTGATGGTCGCAGGGAACGCGGGACGGCCGTTCGCCGCGCGGTAGATGTAGGTTGCGGCGAGATAGGCGCTGTCGTTGGGATCGTCGGTCACCACCGCCAGCCGCTCGATGTCCATGCCGAACACCCGGAACATGAGATAGGGCGTGTGAAAGAGCGCCGGATATTCCTGGCAGAGGCAGCTGCCGTGCACGCTCTCGATCTCTCCGATCTGCGCCGCCTGCTTCCTGAAGGTGGTTGCGGCGTAGAGGTGCTCGTAGATGTCGGTGGCCATGAGCGGGGTCGAGTGCCGGGCCGCCAGGTCGAGGGTCGCGTCGATGTCCCGGAGGGAATAGGCGAAGGGGCGGCTCAGGCAGGTGGGGACGCCGGCCTCGATATACGGCCGCGCCAGCCGGTGCTGCCAAGGAACCTCGTAGTAGCCGCCGAAGGCCACCGCGTCCACCTTTCCGAGCATCCCGTCATACCGCGCCACCGGTTCGGCGCCGACTTTGTCCGCGAAGGATCGCGCCGCTTCGGGGTTCACGTCCCAGACATGGGTGATCTCCATGCTGAAGAGGCCGGTTCCCAGCTTCCCCGCGCCGATGGGGGCGGCGTCCGGTGCGAGCAGGTCGCCCCACGTATAGGGCCAGAAGGAGAACTCGCCCACAGCCATGGCGCCCACGCGGATCGTGCGCTTCGGGTCCGCGGCGGCGTCGCCTGAGAAGGCGGGTGACAGCGCTGCGGCCCCGGCGAGGACAGCCGAACGTTTCATGAAGGAGCGTCGTTGGGGGCGGATGGAATGATTTCTGTCGGTCTGCATGGGTTCCTTCCGTACGGGATGGTGTGCGTCGCTGATGAACATTATGGTAATGGATATGATAGGGGCTGGGGGACGCCGGTGCAATGAAAATAGACGGCAACAGCCATCCCGTCCGATGAAACACGCGTCCGGCACATAACCGGAAGACAGAGGCGCTTTTTGCACGGGTTTCCGGGCAACTTAGGCATTGACTTGGGCGGTGCGCGCGTGTTATGTTGTTGGGGATTGGATGCGGCCCCGAGCCGTGACGTCCCGAGCCCTGCCACATCACCCACGATGCGCCGGTGGAAAACGCATGATGAAAACATTTCTTCGCTCCGGTTTTGTTGTTTCGCTCATCATCTTCACGCTCGTTCGCTCGACCCCCGCGGCTGCACAGGCCGCCAACACACGGGAAAACAGGGATTACAAATACGCCGCAGGCCTCTACAACGAAGGCATGTACGAGATGGCGGTGCGCGAACTCGAGCGTTTCGTCCAGACCTATCCCCGGTCCCCGAACATTCCAAGCGCCCGCCTTCTGATCGCCGGCTCCCATTTCTACCTGGGCAATTACAAGCAGACCATAACCATCGCGCAGCGGCTCAGGCGGGAGTTCCCCTCGGCGCCGGTCATGGACAAGGCGTTTTTTCTCGAGGGAAAGGCGCAGTTCAAGCTCGGCGATTTCAAGACGGCGGTGAAGACCCTCTCGGAAATGATCGAATCATACCCCGAAAGCGATCACGCCGCCGAGGCCCTCTACAACATCGGCGACGCCCGCTACAACCTCGGCGACTACGGGACCGCCGCGGAGAACTATCGTACTGTGGCGACGAAATACCCAAAGAGCGCCGTGGCCGACTGGGCATGGTACAGCCTCGGGGTCACCTACCAGAACCTGGACGATTTCAAGAACGCGGTCGAAGCCTTCGGGAACGTCTTCAAGCTCTATCCGGACAGCCGGCTCAAGAGCATCTGCCGGTTCAAGATGGGCGAATCCTATTTCCGCCTCGGCGACTACGAGAACGCCATCACCATGATGAACGACGTGATCAATGTGGTCGAGGACCGCAACATGGTGGTCAAGGGCTACTATCTGCTCGGCGAGGCCAATTTCCAGCTGAATAACTACGCCCTCGCGCGCAAGAACTACCAGATCGTCTACGAGGAATTTCCCGGCGAGGAGATCGCCTCGGACGCCATGGAGGCGGTGGGCTGGACCTATTACCGCGAGGAGCGCTATGACAAGGCGGCCGAGGTGTTCCAGGGGGTCATCGACAAGTATCCCAATGCCGAAAATCTCGATTCAGCCTATTTCCGCCTGGCCCTGACGAAGAAGCTGGCGGGGGACAACGCCGGCGCCGTCACCACCCACGGGCGGCTGGTGGAGAAATTCCCGGACAGCCCCTATGCCGACAACTCGCTCTATGAAATGGGCGTCATCGCCTATGAGGCGGGGCGTTTCGAGGACGCCGCCGGCTATTTCCAGAAGATGATCGCCGCCTATCCGGGGAGCGAGAACAAGCCGGACGCCCTGGTCATGTACGGTCAGTGCATGCAGGAGAAAAAGGATCACGAGGCCGCGCTGATCGCCTTCACCGAAGTGACCGAATCCTACCGCGACGCCCGGTCCTATCCCACGGCCCTCTACCAGCGGGCGTTCTGCGAGTTCAAGCTGGAGCGCTACGAGCAGTCGGCGCGCACGGCACGGTCCTTCATCGAGCGATTCCCGGAAAACAAGTTCGCTCCCGACGCCAACATGGTGCTGGCCGAGGCGCTCTTCCGACAGGAGGACTACACCGCCTCGAAACAGACCTATGCCAACATCCTCAACAGCTATCCGTCGTTCGCCCAGACCGCCGAGGTGCTGTACGGCTTCGGGTGGAGCGCGTTCAAGCTCTTCGAGTACGACAACGCCGTGGACATCTTCTCGCGTCTGGTCGAGCGTTATCCCGAATCGGAACTCGCCTCGGACGCCGCCTACCGTATCGGCGACTGCTATTTCGCCACGGGACGGTTCTCGCAGGCGGTGGATGCCTACCGGAGAATGCTCGACCGTTACCCCAACGCCTCCTTCTCGGCGCGGGCCGCCTACCAGATCGCCCAGTCCTATTTCCGCATGGACGATTATGCAAAGGCAAGTGCGGGATACGACCGGGTCATCTCCTTCTATCCCCAGTCGGATCTGGTCGATGACGCCCTCAATATGAAGGGGGCGAGCCTGTTCAAGATCGAACGCTATAACGAAGCGATCGAAATCTTCCGGCGCATTCCGAACACCTCCGAGCTTGCCGACGACGCCCTTCTCCAGATCGGCAACTGTTATTACAACATGGGCGACTATGACAGCGCGAACCAGACCTATCGCCGTGTGATCAGCGATTTTCCCGAATCGGACAGCGCGAGCGACGCGGTCTCGGGCATCATGGACTCCTATCTTTCCCGCGGGCAGGTCGATCAGGCCATCGGGCTGGTGGATGAATATCTTGCGCAGTACCCGCGGGGAAGCATGGCGGCGACGATGCTTGCGAAGAAGGGCGATCTCTATTACAACATGCAGCGCTATGCCGAGGCCCGTGAGGCCTATGCCGGCGTGGTCGAACGCTATTCCGACAGCGAGCATGTTCCCTATGCCATGTACTGGCAGGCGATGGCGAGCTTCGACATGGACGACACCGATACGGCCATTCCGGCGTTCGAGCGCCTGATCGACCGTTTCCCCGACCACGATTACGGTTCCCTGGCGGCCATGAAGCTCGGAGACATTTACGTTTCCCGCGAGCAGTACGGCGAGGCGATACGCTTCTATGACAGTGTGACAGCGAACCGCAGGGGCGACACCCTCGGCGTCGAGGCCCGCTTCAAGAAAGGCCGGGCCCAGATGCTCGCCGGGGACACCGCCACGGCGGAACGCACCTTCCGTGATCTCATCGCCGAGCGGCCGGCTGACATCATGGCCCACCAGGCCCGCCTGGAGCTCGCGGAGATGCTCCTCGACCGCGGCGACTACGACGAGGCGGTGAGCCTCGCCGAAGCAGTGATCGAGAACCTCCTGGATGAAAACGCGGCCCATGCGCAGTATATTATCGGCAAACGCTACTTCCTCGACGGGGAATACCAGCGGGCCTTCGACGAGCTCATGCGGGTCACGATCCTCTACAAGAACGTGAAGAATTTCGACGAATGGTCGGCAAGGGCCAAACTGCTCATCGCGCAGGCGCAGGTGGAACTCGGCAATCCCGACGACGCGCGCGCGACGCTCGAGGAAGTGATCGGGAACCACCCCCGGGACGCGTTCGGCGAAGAGGCCAGGACGCTCCTCGAGGGGATGTGACGGTTCGGGCGGCAATCGTCCGGCCGGACACGGGTTACCGGAATATTTTGACTTTATCACAGGCGCGGGAACGGCGTGTTTTCCGGTGTCGATATCCCCGGCCGGCCGCCGTTTTCGACATGATGGAACGTGTATGATACAGCTGCGATTCCTTACCGCGATGCTCGGCGCTTCCGCCGCAGTCCTGACGATGCTTGCGGGAACGTCGGCGCGATGCCAGGAACCCGGTGTCGATCTGGAACTCGACGAATACCGTATCGTCGGACGCGACACCCGTGTTTTCACCATTGTCGGCGACCGGGTCAGCACCGTGGCGTACAAGGACGATCTCATCACCATTCCCGACCAGCAGCGCGGCATCGAGACATCGCAGGGCCTCATCGGAGAGGACCAGCGCCTCTGGCGGCCGGATGAACGTGAGAACCGCACGGGACCGTACTTCAAGGGAGGCATTTCGGCGGGTTCGCGCACGGTGGCCGACGGCTGGGGAACGGGGTCGCTGGACGGCGGTGACAGGGCACTGACCATGCGGGTGGATACCCGTCGCGCCGAGGAGAACACCCGGACGAACGCCGCTCCGGTCGGTGACGCGCTGGATGCCGCGGGATATTTCGGCGCGGCGGCGGGAAGCCGCATTTCCGCGGAGGTGGGCTTCCGGGGGGAAAACGACGAGCTTTTCGACGAGAACTTCCGCGGCCGGGAGCGTGAGCTGACCCGCTTCATCGGAGCGGGGACCTATCGCGGCGGATTGGGCGCGGCCTGGGATCTCTTTGCGAAGGGCGCCTTCGAGGGCGGCTCGTTCAAGGACGGCGAACTGGGCGCGGACGAGACCGAAACGGTGGTGTCGGCGGCCGGTACACTCGAGCGCGACGCCTTCGGCGGAACACTGCGCGCCGCGGGCGAGGGCGAATGGCTCTCCTTCGGCGATGCGGACGGGACATTTTTCCGCGGCGGCGCCGAGGAGGTGCTGCTCCTGTTCGGGCGCGCGGGAATCACCGTGGGGGCCGACATCTTCGTCTCCTCGGTCAAAGACGGCGACACGGAGACCCGCTTCTATCCGCGTGCGAAGCTCGACTGGCCGCTGGCGCGTAATGTCGCATTCAGGGCGGCCTTCGCGCCCGGTATCAGACGGTTCTCGTATGCCGGCCTGTACGCGCTCAACGGACTGGTGCTGCCCTCCGTTCCCCTGTTCTTCGAGGATGTGCCGGTCGATGTCCGGGGCGAACTGGACTGGCGGTTCGCGGAAGGCTCGCGTCTCGCCCTGTCGCCGTTCCTCCGCTCGTCCGACCAGGCGCTGGTGTTCACCCGCTCCGGCGATTTCTTCGGTGTCGTGGGCGGGGCCGAGGTGGACGAGAGCGGTGTGGAGATCGAGAGCTCCTTCGACGCCGGCGGCAGATGGGGGATCGACGGTTCGGCGCTGGCAAGAAGCGCCTCCTGGAACATCGACGGCGGCGACGTGCCCTACATGCCGGGATTCGAGGCCGATGTCCGCTGCTGGCTCATGACCTTTTCGCGTCTGCGCGTCACCGGCAGGCTCGCGTTCTACGGCGACCATCGTGTGGATGCCGCCACGGTCGACAAGGCGGAGGGATTCATGACCATCGACTGCGGCGTGGAGCGTGAATTCCTCGACATGTTCGAACTGTGGTTCGAGCTCAGGAACATAACCGATGCCGAAGGGGCCTGGTGGACCGACGACTACCTCATCCCGGGCATCGGACTGTATGCGGGAATATCGACATTGTTTTAACAGCGTGCGCCTCGGCCGGGCGCGAACCCGGCGGACCGGGAGTTTCTGGCTCCCCGCCGCGCACTCTTTTTCCGGAGGAATATCCTAATGGAAAGCATGACCCTGCTGGAGATCGTATCGAAGGGCGGTATTCTGATCATACCGATCGTGATCTGTTCCGTCATCGTGGTCGCCGTGGCGGTGGAGCGGTATCTCAGCTTCCGAAGGCAGACCATCAACATCCCCCAGTTCATGATGAAGATCAGGCATCCCCTCTCACGGGGCGACGTTGTTTCCGCCATCAATGAATGCGCCATGGTGAAGAGCCCCGTGAGCGCCGTGGTGCGGGCGGGACTGGAGCAGGCCAAGTACGGCCGCGAGCACATCAAGGAAGCCATGGAGATGGCGGGCAACACCGAGACCTATCATCTCGAGCGCCGCCTGAGCGGACTCGCCACGCTGGCGACCATCACGCCGCTCATCGGCTTTCTCGGCACGGTCACCGGCATGATCAAGGCATTCATGAAGATCCAGCAGCTGGCCGGCAATGTCAACGCCGACGTGCTCGCGGGCGGCATCTGGGAGGCGATGGTCACCACCGCCGCCGGTCTCGCCGTGGGCATCCCCGCGGTGATCCTCTACAACTATTTCATCAACCGGGTGAAGGGGTTCGTCTACGAGATGGAAACGGCCGGGGACGAGGTGCTCAACATCCTCTCGAAGGTGTCCGATCTCAAGACCGGGGACCGTGAGGAGAAACCGGCCGAGCGCGAACGTCCCCAGCAGCCGGAGGAGGATGACGCCGACTACCGTCAGAACCGTCCTGACGAGGACGACCGCATGCGCCTGGCCGATCAGTCGTTCGATCCGGCAGACTTCGAAAGCGACGGGGGACGATCCTCATGAAGATCAGGACGAACAGGGATTCCATCACCTCGTTCAACGCCATCTCGCTGACCGACATCATCTTTCTTCTGCTGGTGTTCTTCCTGCTGAGCTCCACCTTCGTGCTTCAGCCGGGAATCAAGGTGGAGCTGCCGGCCACATCGGCCAATCCCGACATCTCCAGCGAGAAGAGCATCGTCCTGAGCATCACCAAGGAGGGTGCTGTCTATCTCAACGACGACCTGGTCAACCGTGTGGAACTGGGCGCCCGCCTGCGTCAGAAGGTCCTGGATGTGGGCAATCCCATCATCGTGCTCAGGATCGACAAGGCGGTGCTCATCGACAAGATGGTGGAAATCATGGATGTGGCGAAAAGCGCGGGCGCCGAGCGTTTCGTGATCGCCACGGCCTCGGGAGAATGACATTCCCACCCTTTTGAAACGAATGTCACCGGGCGGCGTTGAAAAGAGTGGTTGACGGACGAAGACGGGACCGGAAGCCCGGGAAAGGCGTTTTTCGGTCCTCTTCGCTCCGGAGGTGATCAAGAGAACATCTTCCCGCCCCGCGAACGGGCGGCGGACTGGAAAGCCGGTGAGAATGATATGGAACAGGCACGGCCGTTTTACATGAGGCGGGGATATGTGTATTCCCTGCTTATCCACACCGCGCTCCTGATGCTGCTTTTCAATGTTCCCGTGTCGTTCGAGGTCGAGGCGCCGCAGTTCTTCGAGATGAGCATGGGGTCGCTCACCCAGGAACGCATGCAGCAGATCGTGACGGAGTCCAGGCGCGCCGAGGAGGCCCGTCGTCTCCGCGAGCAGGGCATGACACCGGGGGAACGGGTGGAGGTGCCCACGCGCAAGATGATCGAGATCGAGGAGCCCACGATCAGCGTGTCGAACGAACAGCGCATCGTCCCCAATGAGATCATACGGAACGCCGAGCGCCAGTCCTTCGAGCTCGCAGCGCCCGACATGGCGGCTCCCGTGTCCGACCGCTCCATATTCAGCATGGACCGGAAAGAGACCTTCGACGGTTCGCGGATCACGGTGGGCGAGCAGCCGGGCGCCGGCATAGAGACGGGCCAGCTCAGTCTGGAGCCGTTCATCATCGAGGGCGAGATATCCGGCCGCGAGATCCTGTTCAATCCCCTTCCCGAATATCCCGAGGGCCTGAACAAGGACGCCTCGATCAGGATACGCTTCACGGTGCTTCCCGACGGGAGCGTGAAGTCCACGGGCATGGTCCCCGTGCGCAAGGAGGACGCCAGGCTCGAGGAACTGTCCATGAACATGCTCAAGCGCTGGCGTTTTTCGCCTCTTCCCGAAGGGGAGCGGCAGGAACAGAGCGGCATCATCACCTTCAATTTCCAGGTCGAATGACACAGGGGACGATCGTGTTCCCGCGGGCGGTCACCGGCGCATCCCGCGTGACCACCGGCGGAAAGACGCTCCTCTCGCTTGTTGAGGACCAGTATACCGATTACCCGAAATACCGGGAGTGAAAACAGCATGAGATACCTTGTGACACGATCGGCATTCAGGGCGGCGTTCGTTGTGATCGCGGCCATGCTCATCCTTTTCTCCTGTTCCGACGACGGCGACAAGCGTCAGGCGGTGAAGGACGACTATGGCGAGCCGGACGATATCATCAAGAGCGAATACGCCGGCATCAAGTCCGAGCTCTATATATACGCCCGCAGAGACATCAACCGCGCCTACGAATTCCGCAAGACGGTCTCGAGCTGCGGCGGCAGCGGCGAATGGTACGTCTACCGCATGTACTACGCTGATTATCTCGGCTACGAGCTCTACATGCCCCCGCAGGTCACCCACGAGCCGGTCACCCAGTCGCCTCCGGGGGAGAAGGTCACCATCACGGCGGTCATCACAGACGATATCGAGGTGATCAGCGCCACGCTCTTCTATCGCGGTGTCGGCGACGAGGAATTCGTGTCCGACCGCATGGTGGGAGGGGAGGAGAACACCTACAGCGTGAGCATTCCCGGCGACGCCATGACCGGCGGGGGCGTGGAATATTATATCGAGGCCTATGACGACGCCCATGAAACACGCCTTCCCGAGAACGGGTATTATACCATCGCCATCGCTCCCGCCGGAGAAGGAACGGAGAAAGCCGCCCCGGAGACGGCTCCGTGGAACGCGCCGCCGCCGGCCGTCGGTTCCCCGGAAGACCCCTGGTCGGCGCCGTCGCCCGTGGGCCCATGAACGGTTTCAACCTGAAAAGCGATTTCGCGCCGCGCGGCGACCAGGGGAAGGCGATCGCCTCCCTCGTTGAGGCCGCCCGCGGCGGGGAACGGCACCAGACCCTGCTCGGTGTCACGGGCTCCGGAAAGACCTTCACCATCGCCAATGTCATCGCGGAACTCGACCGTCCCGCCATCGTCATGTCCCACAACAAGACGCTTGTGGCGCAGCTCTATGGCGAGTTCAAGGCGCTTTTCCCCGACAACGCCGTCGAGTTCTTCATCTCCTACTACGACTACTACCAGCCCGAAGCCTATGTTCCGGTGACTGACACCTATATCGAGAAAGACGCCGATGTCAACGAGGAGATCGACCGGCTCCGGCTGAAGGCCACCAGCTCGCTGCTCGAGCGCCGGGACGTCATCATCGTGGCGAGCGTGTCGTGCATCTACGGTCTCGGGGCGCCGGACGAATACGAGCGGCTGCATGTCATCATGGAGGTCGGCGACCGCGTGGAGCGTGACGATATCATCCGCAGGCTGGTTGACATCCACTATGTCAGGAGCGATTTCGGCCTGGAGCGGGGGAATTTCCGGGTTCGCGGCGATGTGCTCGAGATCGTTCCCGCCTATGACGACCGTGTGGTCAGGGTCGAGTTCTTCGGGGATTATATCGAAAAGATTTCCGACATCCACCGTATCTCCGGCCATGTCATGGACACCCGGACACGGGCCGCGATCTATCCCGCCAAACACTTCGTCACCACACAGCCCCGCATCGAATCGGCCATTGACGAGATACTCAGGGACCTGGAGGTCCGCGTCTCCGAGCTCGAAAGCCAGAACAAGCTCGTGGAGGCCCAGCGCCTGGGCCAGCGCACCCGCTATGACGTGGAGATGCTCCGGGAGGTGGGCTACTGCTCGGGGATCGAGAACTATTCCCGGTATCTCACCGGAAGGAATGCCGGCGAGCGGCCCTGGGTGCTCCTCGATTACTTTCCCGACGACTATCTCATGATCGTGGACGAGTCACATGTCACCCTGCCGCAGGTGCGGGGCATGTACCGCGGCGACCGGTCCAGGAAGGAAACGCTGGTTGATTTCGGTTTCCGCCTGCCGTCGGCGTTGGACAACCGCCCCCTCGATTTCGGGGAATTCGAATCCATGATAAACCAGGTCATCCATGTATCGGCGACCCCGGCGGACTACGAACTGGAAAAAAGCGGCGGCGTGGTCGTGGAGCAGATCATCCGTCCCACCGGCCTGGTCGATCCGAAGATCGTGGTCAAACCGGCGAAGGACCAGGTGGACGATCTGCTCGGAGAGATCCGCGCCCGTGTGAAGGCGAAGGAACGGGTGCTGGTCACCACCCTCACCAAGAAAATGAGCGAGGACCTCACCGACTATCTCACCCAGATGGGCGTCCAGGTCCGTTATCTCCACTCAGACATCCAGTCCCTGGAGCGCATGGAAATCCTGCGCGGCCTGCGGCTGAAGGAGTTCGACGTGGTCGTGGGGGTCAACCTCCTCCGCGAGGGGCTCGACCTTCCCGAGGTGTCCCTCGTCGCCGTGCTCGACGCCGACAAGGAGGGGTTCCTCCGCAACGAGCGCTCCCTGGTCCAGATCGCCGGACGCGCGGCCCGTAATGTCAACGGCATGGTCATCCTCTATGCCGACACCATGACCGGCGCCATGCATTCCATGATCGAGGAAACCAACCGCCGGCGCCGCATCCAGACGGCATACAACGAGGAACACGGCATCACCCCGGAGACCGTCCGGAAAAGCATCGACAACATCCTCCAGTCCACCATCATCGCCGACGGCACCGGCCGCGAGGGTAAAAAGCCCCGCCGCGAGGAGGTGGACATACTCGAGCTCATGGACTCCCAGGAAGCCCTCGCCGCCCTCCGTGAACGCATGAAGGCCGCTGCCGACCAGCTCGAATTCGAGGAGGCCGCCCGGCTCCGTGACGAGATCCTCCGCATCGAGGATACCATGGACGGGGATACGGTCAAAAAGGCGGGGAAGCGGGAGCGGTGAGCGGTTTTATGCCGCTGTCCGTCTTCTGATACGTTCCGTCTCTCTGGGAAAAGCCCCCTCGTACGGTCCCCCCTTATGATGGTATCTGCAAAGACGCTTCTTTTCAACAGGCAGCACGCGTCTTCTCCTGTCATCTCCCGCACCATCGGGCGGCTCCGAGAATATCTTTGAGTAAGTCCCGTGTATTTGTTATATTACTTGTCTTGTTTTTTCATGAACCATGGTGAGGCCCATGCCCGCACACGACACCCGGCCGCCCGACAGACGCCGCTTTCTCACCCGCCTCTACAATACCCTCGAGGCGGCACAGGGGCCCATGGACTGGTGGCCGGCGGAAACGCCCTTCGAGGTGTGCGTGGGGGCGATCCTCACCCAGAACGCCCCATGGAGCGGGGTCAGCGCATCCATCGACGCGCTCAAGGCGGAGGACCTCCTGAGCCCTGAGGCGCTCGCAGCCGCCGATGAACAAACGGTTGCGGCGGCCATACGCCGGAGCATATACTACAATCAGAAGGCGAAACGCCTGAAACTGTTCTGCCGGTTCCTTCTGGACGAGCTGGACGGCGGCATCGAAACCATGCGCTCCTGGGAACTGACCGCAGCGCGGGAACGGCTGCTCGCCCTCAATGGCATCGGATTCGAGACGGCGGACTCGATTCTCCTGTACGCCTTGGGCCGGCCGGTGTTCGTGGTGGACGCCTACACACGCAGGATTCTTTCCCGCCACGGCCTCGTGGAACGCGACTGCGCCTATGAGCCCATGCGCCGCTTTTTCGAGGACGCGATCGAGCCGGACGCGGCGCTGTATAACGAGTATCACGCCCTCCTGTGTCACCTGGGGGCGGTCTATTGCAGGAAGAAGCCTTTGTGCGGGAGCTGTCCCGCCCGGGATGTGATGGGGGAACCGGTACTATGAGCATCAAACGTCTTTCGCTTCTTTCGTTCGGGCTCATGACCTCCGACCTGTATCCGGGGATGCTGTCGCCGCTTTTGCCGCTTCTGCTCGACCGGTACGGTCTTTCCATGGCCGGGGCCGGCGTCCTGGTGATGGTGCTCCAGGCTTTCTGCAATCTCTCCCAGCCGGTTGTCGGCATCCTCAACGACAACCGAAGGACGCGGTATTTTCTCTGGCTCGGGCTTCTCGTGTCCGCGGTTCCCTTCAGTCTCCTGCTTTTTCTCGGCAACTACTGGCTCATGATCCTCATGCTGATCCTGTCAGGCCTCGGTGTGGGCATGTATCACCCGGTGGCCGTTGTGGCGGCGGGGAGGATCGCCCGTGAGCGCGGCGGTTTCGCCATGGGCCTTTTTTCCTCGGGCGGTTCGCTCGGCTTCATGCTGGCCCCCCTGGTCGTCGTGCTCATCGTGGAGGTGCTGGGCGAACAGTTCATGCCGCTGGTCCTTGTCCCGGCGCTGGTCATGACCGTGTTGTTCAACCTGGACCGGGGTATCGTGGTGAGCGATCAGCATCATATGAGCGTGCGGGAGTGGATATCCACCCTCAGGGACTTGCGGCGCGAACTGGCGCTTCTGTGGCTGGTGGCATCCTTCCGGGCGATCGTGAGCCTGAACGTGGGGTCCTTTCTCCCGATTCTGGCCATGGCCAGGGGCGCGTCATACGCTTCCAGCGCCTATTTCCTCTCGGGCTCGCTTCTGGCCGCCATGGTGGGCATGATGCTCGGCGGGCATCTCTCGGACATCCACGGCCGCCGGAAGATCATGGCGATCACCCTCCTGACATCCTCGCCCCTTCTGCTCGCCTTTCTGCACACTTCCGGCGTGGTGTCCATCATCTTTCTGCTCCTGGGCATGGCCGCCCTGGCCTCGACGATACCGGTGAACATCATGCTCGCCCAGCGCGCGGCCCCGAAACACGCGGGCATCGCCTCGTCCATCGTCATGGGCCTTCCCTTCGCCGCCGGCGCTCTCGTGGCGCCCCTCTTCGGCGCCCTCGCGGACCGTATCGGCATCGAGCAGGCAATGAACGTCATGTTCTTCATACCACTCCTCGGCGGTTTCACCGTGTTCTTTCTCAGGCAGGACTAGGACTCGTCACAATCGTTCCGGCATGATCAATGCTCCCTGTACCCTCTCCAATTGGAACACGATACAAAATTATCTTGACATGCTGCGTTATGCTGTTGTATACATCAGTATGCTCCTGTCCGGGGTATGCGCATTTGACGATCACCGGACTGCCGGGCCTTTCATTGCTGATGTATGCGAAATGTAATCGTGGAGGAAGGACATGGTCGGTACAGCTTCGATGCGGCGTGTGACAGCGGGATTCATTACGGCGTGCCTGTGTGTTCTCGCGGGAAACGACGGGTTCTGTGAAACGATGCGTGTGGCGGGGACGGTCATCGCCGGAGACGGTCCGGCCGCGGGCGCCTCGGTCCATCTCGCCGAGTCCGTTTTGATCGCGCATACTGCCAGAACGGCGACCCGGATGGCGGAAACGGAAGCCGATGGGACGTTCTCGTTCGAAATCGACGAGGCCCTTGTGAACATGTCCCGGTATGAACGGCCCATCCTGGCTGTCCATCATCCCGGCCGCGCGGCCGCGTTCCATCACCTGTCTCCCTACGAGGACTCCGGGGACCTCAACATCCGGCTGGAGCGGTCGGAATCGATTTCCGGCAGGGTCGTGGACGGTTCGGGAAAACCGGTGGCTGACGCCGGGGTCGGGGTGGTCATGGTGCAGCCATACGGATCTTTCGGTATTCCCAATGGCGCGACCGTGCCCGAGCTCTCCGCTGTGACTTCATCCGACGGTTCGTTCACCATCGACGGGCTTCCCCGGGGCTCCACAGTGGTGCTCGATGCGGTGGCGGACGGTTTCGCCCTGTCGCGGAGAAGCGGCATACCTGCCGGATATGAGGACGTGAAGATCGTTCTCGGCCCCGGCGGAAGCATCAGGGGCAGGGTGATCGACGGCGCTTCGGGGCGTCCTCTGCCCGGAGCGGCGGTCATGGCGCTGGGGTCGAATGATTCGAGCAATTTTATGATGGAAACGTCAGCCGGCGCCGACGGAAGATATGCCATCGAAAACCTTCCCTCCATGATGTACCGTATCCAGGCGGTTGTCGAGGAGGACGGAATGAAACGGGTCACGGCGTTCGGAGGGCCTGTCTGGCTGGATGAAGGGGAAAGTGTCGGGGACTGTGACATGAAAACCATGGAGACCGGTCTCGTGACCGGAACGGTGCGGATATCACCGTCCGGCGACGCGGCAGGGGGGCAGATCGTCAAGGTTCTTGTCGAGGAGGTCTCGGGAAGCCGGTCGGTGGTGGGATATGCCACAACGGATGCCGGCGGGACGTACCGCCTGAAAGCACCGGCGGGAACGGTCAGTGTCACTGTTGACGCGCCCCCTTCATGCGAGTCCAGAGCGCGGGTCGAACGCACCGTGACCGTCGCACCCGGCGGTCGTGTCGGAGGCGTTGACTTCACGTTCGATGAGGGCGCTCGCCTGACGTGCAGGGTGGAGGACGGGGACGGCGAACCTGTCGGGGGAGCGGCGGTCATCGCGAGCGCCATATTCAACAACATGCGGTGGGTGGAATCAGGGCGAACGGGGCCCGGTGGTTTGTTCAGCGCCGGCGGCGCGGCATCCGACGCCCAGGTGGATGTGCAGGTCTTACACACCGAAATGAAGCTCTGGGGCTCCACTTCATGTTCGCCGGGCGGTGACGGTCCCGCACAGGTGGTCATGCAGCCGTACGAGACGGTTTCCCTCGATGGTTCGGTCCGGGATTCCGATGGAAAACCCGTCGCGGGATTCACCGTCGATTGCGCCCTGTATCCCGGGAGACGGGGAGGAATGCCAGTCCTCCGGCTTTCAACCCTGACCGACGGGGCGGGGAGGTATGGGTTCGACGGTCTGATCGCCGGAAAGGAGTACCAGCTGACTGCGTACGGGAGCGGCTATTCCATGGCCCATACGAGCGTGCGTGCGGACGGTGGAGATACGGGGGGCTTGACGGACCTGACAATCGAAACCGCCGACCGGTGGATGGAGGGAACGGTCAAAAACGGACGGGGCGCTCCGGTCGCGTGGGCCTCGATCATGGCCATGGGCGGCGGCGGGTACGGCAGGACCTATTCCCGGGCCGATGGTTCCTTTCGCCTTGAAGGCCTCTCCGAGGATATGGTGCGGCGTCTGTCGATCAGGCACGGGGAGTACGGGCGTTACGAGTTCGATGAGATCCCGACGAACGAAACGCGGGAGTTCACCCTCGTCAGGCCCGACAAACAACTGGCGGGCCGCCTCGTGGGCAGTGACGGCGAGGGCATCCGGGACGCCATGATCTTCGCCCGGCCCGGCTCCGATAATCACGGTTTCAGCATGGGACGCGCGGTCACCGACGACACGGGGGCCTTTTCCTTCGGAAAGGTCATCGCTGACTCGCTGGACCTGATGGTCCGGCACCGTGATCTCGGCCGCAGGGACTTCCCCGGCATCGAAACGAACCGTGACGACATCGTGCTTGTCTGGGAAGACCGGGCTGCGAGGAATTCGGCAGTTGCGACGCCACCCACCGACGCCGATGCAACCCACGATTTCACCGTATCCCAATGGCTCGCCGGAGGCCCCGTGTCGATGGAGGCGTTCAGGGGAAAGATCGTCGTGATCGACTTCTGGTCGTGCGAAAACGACCGCTGCCGGGAAGCGCTCGAGTCCATGCAGGCCCTCCATGAGCAATACGCTGGAAAGGGCGTGGTGGTGATCGGCGTTCATGCACACACCGCTGACACAAGCGCGGTCCGGGCCGCGATGGAGGACGCGGGCGTGACCTATCCCGTTGCGGTGGACGTCCCCGGAAAACAGGAGGGATCGCCGGGGATCATGCACGACAGGTACGGGGTGGGAAGCCGCACCATGAATGTCATCATCGACGCGAAGGGCGAACGCCTGCCCAATGTGTGGGACGCCCTGACAACCGTCAAGGTCCAAAGGCTCGTCGAATCCGAATGACGGAATTGACGCACCCCCGAAAACCCATTGTATAAGACACATATACTATTCCGGATATTCAGTCGCTCTCTGCAAAGCCCCCTTCCGTCGCTTCGCGCCGCCTTCCCCCGAAGCGGGAGAAGGAACAGCACCACGGGCCGGGCGCCCTCTCTCCCTTCGGGGGGAGAGGGGATATCGGGAGAGGGGGACGATATCAACGTATATAGATGCTTGCTTGACTGGATAACCGGCTTGCATTATTGTCGGAACCGCATGCATCCGATGATGGCGCCGATGGATGATGGATGATTGACCGTACGCCGTTTGAACCATGATTCACGGGATTAACGGATTGATGGATTATCATCGTGGTTCATCCCGTACTACCGATAATCCCGGTTCAGCAATTGATATCCGCCGAAAAATGCGTTTGACGGGAAATGAGGGCTTGCCATAATGACGGAATTCCCATGACGCGGAGGGGGAACAGGATGTATATTACCGGTTGCGGGTTTCACGAGGGGGCAGTTCCATTGTTTCTCCGGGACGGCGAAGTGCATGCACGGCGTTCCCGTAACGGCACGGAAAGCGTGGTGGTCCATGAAGTTCCCGATCTGTATCATGACGGCGCTGTTTTCCGTCCTTGCCACCGTAACTCCCCCGGCCGCTCAGACGGCGGGAGAACCCTATGTGCGCGAACGCCTGTTCACGGTGCCCTGGGGTTCCCGTGACGCGGAACTCGGGATCGTCACCCGGGCCGACGGTTCCTGCGTGGGCCCCATATCCTTCGACGTGGACGGGACCGGTTTCGTCTACATCCTCGACCCGGTCAACGAGGCCGTGAAGATTTTCAATCCCGATGGCGAGCTGAACACCTCCTTCTCCGTGCCCCTTCCCTATAATGTCGCATATCTCGCCCTCGACGATTACGGTGACATCTGGGTGAACAGCGCGCCGGACTATACCATCCACCGTTTCAGCGCCAACGGCCGCCCCCGTGAGCGCTATCTCTACCGTTCGGACTTCGTCAGGCACATGGATCCTTTCATTTCAGTGCTGGACGGCGAGATCTATCTTTCCATGTCGAAGATCGTCATCGCCGAGGAACTGCGCGAAAGCGGCGGAGTCAGGACCTTCAGGGCCGAGCGCTTTCCCCTCGTGGGCGGACGGTTCGTCAAGGCCTCGATCCTGGGCGACGGCCGGGTGTTCAGGCCCGTGATCGACAGGGACCAGCCGCCGAAAATGCAGGTGATCGAGAACGGCGAGGTGGTAAGCCGGATCGTCTTTCCCGGCATGGACGCGACCTTCAGCGCCGTACACCAGAAAACAGACGCATCGGGCAATATTTACATCAAGCTCGCATCCTCCCTGAAAAACATCGTCCAGGTGTGGAAATACGATCCGGATCTTCGCCTGCGCGCCCGGGTCTCCTTCATGCCCATCCACGATTTCCCGGGGTACACCCCCCTCTCCGATGTGGTCATCGACGACCGGGGAAGCATCCATACCATGATCGCCGGGGAGGACGGCCTCTCGGTCATGCGCTGGTCGGCGGCCGTTCAGTGACCGCGGCCCCCTTCTCCGCCGGACATGCGGTGCGTGGCTCTGAATCGGTGCGGGCATCGGTTGCAAGACATCCCGCCCGTCATGGTGAATTATTTGAGCGCGAATAATATCCAATAATACAACGTATTACGCTCATTTGCCGGTGCGTAGTGCGAGAGAAATCGCATTTTGTTCTTGACACGATAAGGATTTCGCATTATACTGCGACAGAAATCGCACATGACCACGTTCACACACACGCTGGAGGCATCATGGCACGATGGAAGTCGCGGACACTCACCGAGGGCGAACTGGATTTCATGCGTATTCTCTGGGAATGCGGTGAGGCCGCGCCCGACGGGATCGCCGAACGGCTCGCGGGGGAGGGCAGGAAAGTGACCGGCGGCACGGTCAGGAACGTCCTCGCCCTCCTCATCGAAAAAGGGTACGCGGCCAGGAAGCGAAAAGGCAAGACCCACCTCTATCGCGCCGTTGTCGACGAGGAACAGGCCCTCCGCGAGATGGCGGGCGATCTCCTCGAAAAGGCCTTCGGCGGATCGGAGTCGCTCATGGTCGCATCCCTGCTCAAGAATCGCGACGTTGATCCCGCCGAGATCGAACGCATCGAACGGCTCATTTCCGACGCCGGAAAGGAGGATGACCGGTCATGAACGCATACGCCATTCTTTCACTGCTCGACCGCCTCGGATTCGTCATGGCCCGCTCCTCGCTGGCCCTCCTCTGGCAGTCGTCCATTGTATTGCTTTCCGCGGCGGCGCTTTCCTTCGGTCTCAGGAAATCACGTCCCGCGGTGCGTTTCGCGGTCGTTGTGGCGGCGCTCTTCACGCTGCCTGTCCTGCCCGTGCTCACCCATGTGCTCGAACGGGTGGAGACCCCGAAGATGGAGATCGCCGTCCTTCCCCGGTACGAGGAGCCCGCGAGGCTTGGGGCGGTCACGGCTGACGGTGCGGCTGATCGAAACACCGGACCTTCCATCGCCGAACGCGCGGATGCTCCGGCTATCCGGACCGTTCCACAGGACGCTCCCGCACACGGACGGACAGTCGAGACGCAGAACGCGCCCGCCGTTTCACGGAAGCATGCGGACATCCGTTTTCTCGATCATCCCTTCGCGCTCGTTCCCCTTCTGCTATGATGGAAGTCAAGCAAAAAGTCACAGGAAGGGCGGAGCGGC
>CAYNWJ010000024.1:0-19224 GCA_964400815.1 uncultured bacterium | reverse complement strand
GACGCGAAGGCCGTCTTCCTGGAGGGCGGCGGCTTTCAGGGCGACATCTCGCTGGTGGTTGCCCTGGACGGGGAGACCATCACCGGCTTCAAGATCGTCGACCAGGAGGAAACGCCGGGACTGGGCGCGCGCATCACCGGGGAGGAATTCCAGAAATCCTTCATCGGCAAAAAGGTCGGCGATGGTCTGGACATGGTGAAGACGGGAACGGCGGGCGAACGGGAGTTCGACGCCATCACCGGCGCCACCGAGACATCGAAGGCGCTTCACAGAATTCTGAACAACGGCCTGGAACGGTATTTCGCGGTTGCGGGCGGCGGAGCATAAAAAACACGGCGGGAGCGGCATGGGACTGAGACAGACGCGCGAATGGAAGATCTTCATCGACGGTTTCTGGCACAACAACGCCAGTTTCCGCATGATGCTCGGGCTGTGCTCGACGCTGGCGGTGACCAACAGCGTCCGTAACTCCCTCGCCATGTCCATCGGCGTGATCTTCGTGCTGGTCTGCTCGTCCACCATCATCAGCATCATCCGCCACATCATCCCGTCGCGGGTGCGCATGGCGGTGTTCATGATGGTGATCTCGACCTTCACCATCGTGGTGGACCAGGTGCTCAAGGCCTGGTATCCTTTGATATCGGCGGCGCTGGGGCCCTATGTGGGCCTCATCATCACCAACTGCATCGTGATGGGCCGCGCGGAGGCGTTCGCCGTCGCCAATCCGGTCAAGCCCTCGATCATCGACGCGCTGGGCGTTTCGGGCGGCTATGCCTTCTCGCTTCTGATGATCGCCGCCATTCGGGAGCTTCTGGGCTTCGGCACGATTTTCGGGTTCACCGTGCTCGGCGACTGGTGGACCCAGTGGGTGATCATGATCCTCGCCCCGGGAGCGTTCTTCGTGCTGGGGCTCTATATCTGGCTGCTCCGGTCCATATCCGGGGAATGACACTGAACGTGAAATCTCGATCCACTGGTGAATAACGACGGGAAAGCGGTGTTTCCATGCAGTTCGACCTCATGAACCTGTTCATCATCTTTTTTGCGAGCATCTTCACCCAGAACGTGGTGCTCACCTATTTCCTCGGCATCTGTCCCTTCGTGGCGGTGTCGAAGGAGATCCCCACGGCCTCCGGCATGGGGATGGCGGTGATCTTCGTGATGTTCATGACCATGGGACTGAACTGGCCCCTGTACCATCTGGTGCTGGTGCCCTTCGAGGTGGAATACCTCCAGTTCCTGGTCTTCATCATGGTGATAGCCACCTTCGTGCAGATCGTGGAGATTTTCATCGACCGGTATTCGCCGGTGCTGTATGTGTCGCTGGGCGTGTTCCTGCCGCTCATCACGGTGAACTGCGCCATCCTGGGCGTGTCCCTCTTCTCGGTCATCCGGGGGTACGGCTATCTCCAGAGTCTGGCCTTCGCGCTGGGCAGCGGCATCGGCTGGACCCTCGCCATCATCGCCATGGCGGGGATACGGCAGAAGATACAGTTCTCGAGTGTGCCCCGGGGCCTTCAGGGGCCGGGCATCACCATGATCATCGCCGGCATCATGGCCATGGCGTTCATGGGATTCGCCGGCATCGTGGGCATGTAATCATGCAGGCGGGCGGGACGGAACACGGCGAATACGCCGCCTGAGTCCGTCATTCATTTCGACAACGATCATCCGACAGGTGTGGAACAGACGACAGTGACGATCCTCATTCCCATACTGGTGCTTTCCGCGATCAGCCTCATCCTCGGTGTGCTGCTGGTTCTGGCGGACATGTATCTGGCCGATTACGGCGAGTGCAGGCTCATCATCAACGGCGAAAAGGAGTTCACCGTCCGGGGCCGCTCCACCATCCTCTCCTATCTCTCGGCGAACAAGATTTTCATCCCGTCGGCCTGCGGCGGGAAGGCCACCTGCGGTCTCTGCAAGGGGCGGGTGGTCACCGACGTGGGACCCCTGCTCCCCACCGAGCGGCCCTTCATGGACCGTGACGAGGTCGCCGTGAACACCCGTCTCCTCTGCCAGGTCAAGGTCAAGCAGGACACGGAAATCCTCATCCCCGAGGAATATTTCCTCGTCAAGGAGTTCAGGAGCGTGGTCGAGAAGATCACGGTCATGACCCACGACACGCGCATGTTCCGCTTCCGGCTCGAGGAACCCGATGAGATCACATTCAAGCCCGGCCAGTTCGTCCAGTTCCGCATCCCCGGCGCGGGCGAGGAACGCGCCTATTCCATCGCCTCGAGCCCCAACGAGAAGAACATCATCGAGCTCATCGTCCGCCTCGTCCCCGGCGGCCTCTGCACCACCTACATGTTCAACAAGCTCAAGGAGGGGGACGAGATATACCTCACGGGCCCCTATGGCGACTTCTTCCTCCGCGAGGAGACCGAAGACCCGCTGGTCTGCGTGGCGGGCGGCTCGGGAAGCGCCCCCATCCGCTCCATCATCACCTATCTGGCGGAGAAGGGCTCCAATCGCGAGATATGGAGTTTCTATGGCGGAAGACGGCCCCAGGACATCTATCTCACCGAATACTACAGGGACCTCAGCGGGAAGCTCCCCAATCTCACACACGTCCCCGCCATATCCGAACCCACGCCCGAGGACGAGAAGGAATGGGACGGCGAGACCGGCCTCATCACCGAGGTCATCGAGCGTCACCTCCAGGACGTTTCCTCCTTCGAGGCCTACATGTGCGGCCCCCCCGCCATGCTCCACTATTCGACCCTCCTGCTCAAGAAGATGGGCATCGACGAGAACCGGGTCTATTTCGACGAGTTCTGACGGCGCCGTGGCTTCATGCCTCTGCTCACATATAAACCGGTGATGGTTCTGATGGAAGAATGAGGATTGACCGAACGCCGTTTGAACCATGATTCATGGGATGTCAATGGTGTCCGGTTAGTCGATTGTACCAAATGTTATATATCATTATTAAATAATGGCATATATAGTGTAATCAGACTGTTTCGATTCAATTCGAGACAAAACGCCGCCACAGGCCGAATCAAACTCACCCCCTGACCCCCTCTCTTGATCTTCAAGAGAGGGGGAAGCGCTGCAAAAACATCTGTTTATAATCAGACTTCATCGCGGGGGTGAGTTTTTTTTCGTTGAAAGATAAACAACACATACGCGTTATCCGGACAGGTGTGATGGGATGAAAGGATTGACAGGATTGTAATCACGGTTCATCCTGTAATCCCGAAAATCCCGGTTCAGCAATTGAAAACCGCCGAAGTAAATGTGTTTGCCGGAAAATGGGGGATTGCCAACCCCGCAACACACCTTGACTTTCCCGCCCCTCCCGCCGTATACTCACCATACTGTACAAACACCACAGACAACCATTCCCGTCCATACCATCCCGAGAGGTGCCCCCATGAGGCTTTTGTCCCGATTACGGTCCCGGCCAACCTGTGCCGCCGTGCTGCTCGCTTGTGCGTTTTTCGCCTCCCGTGCGGAAGGCGACACCGCCCCCGTCACGGGCCTTCACGAAAACGCGCCGAACGTCTTGGCCCTGACCAACGCCGCCATCGTCGTCCGTCCCGGCGAAATCATCGAAAACGGCACGGTGGTCGTCCGTGACGGGATCATCGAGGCGGCGGGAGCGGATGCCGCCATCCCCCCGGACGCCGTGGAGCGTGACATGCAGGGCCTCACTGTGTACGCCGGGTTCATCGACCTCTACACGAACTACGGCGCAGGCGGCGGGGAAAACCGCGGGACCGGCCACTGGAACGAACATGTGCGGCCCGAACGGCGGGCGGCGGACCTGTTCAGCCCGAACGGCGGCGCGGCCTCGGCATACCGTAAACAGGGGATCACCGCAGTGGTCGCTGCTCCCGGCGAGGGCATTTTCCGGGGATCGGGAGCGCTGGTGCTCACCGGCGACGGTCCGGCGAACGACATGGTCATCGCGGCCGGCACGGGACAGTCGGTGTCATTCGTCAAGTCGGGCGGCGGCTATCCCGGCTCCCTCATGGGCAGCGTGGCGCTCATCCGGCAGACCCTGTACGACGCGGGGTGGTACGATACGGCATGGAGCGCCTATGCATCATCGCCCGCCGGACAGGAGCCGCCGGAGACGAATCCCTCCCTCGCCGCCCTTGCATCGGCCGTGAAGGGCGCGGCGCCGGTGGTGTTCGAGACGCGTGACGGACTCGACATCTTCAGGGCCGCCGACATCGCCCGCGAGTTCGGCCTCGACGCCTGGTATGTATGCGCGGGACAGGAATACCGGAGGCTGGACGCGGTGAAGGCCCTCGACGGCAGGCTGATCGTGCCGGTGAACTTTCCCGGCGCGCCCGATGTCACCACGAACGAGACCACCCTGCGCGAACTCCGTCACTGGGACGCCGCCCCGGAGAATCCTGCGCGTCTGGCGAAAGCGGGTGTGGAATTCGCCCTCACATCGGCTTTTCTCGACGACAGCGGCGATTTTCTGGCGAACGTGCGCACGGCGGTGAAACGCGGGCTTCCGAAGGAGACGGCCCTCGCCGCCCTCACCACCACGCCCGCCCGCTGGCTTGGCGCTGCACGGACTCTCGGCGCGGTGGAAGCGGGAACGGTGGCGAACCTGGTGGTCGCCGACGGCAGCGTGTTCGAGGACGGCACGAAGATCATGGAAACCTGGGTGGCGGGGAAACGGCACGAGATCACCGCCCGCCCCGAGGTGTACATTCGCGGCCGTTGGTCGTTCGAGATGACTCCCGGCCGCGGCCTGTCCGTCCTCGCGCTGGACATTGCGGGGGAGGAAACTGCCCCCAAGGTGAAGGTCCTCTACGGAGGCGATGAAAAGGCGGTCGAGGCCCTGTCCACGGCGCTCCACCGCCGGGTGCTCACCACGGCCTTCCCGGCGGACTCCCTCGGCCACGAGGGCGTGGTCAGGCTCACCGGCATCGTGGAGGGAGAGGATATCACGGGACGCGGAGAATGGATCGACGGCAGCGCGTTCACCTGGCGGTCGGTGCGGGAACAGGCCTTCGAGGCGAAGGAGGATTCAGCGGAGAAGGATGAGGACGTGAAGCCAGCGTCCTTCGCGGTCCTCATGCCCGACGGCGCATTCGGCCGTGAAGGGCTTCCCGAAGCTCCCGACGCCGTGATCGTCAAAAACGCAACCATATGGACGAGCGGGGGGGACGGCATCCTCGAAAACGCCGACATGCTGGTGCGCGGCGGCCGCATCGAGGCTATCGGGACGGGGATCGACGCCCCCGCCGGCGCCATGGTCATCGACGCTTCCGGGAAACATGTCACCCCCGGGCTCATCGACGCCCACTCCCACCTGGCGGTGGAACGGGGCGTGAACGAGGGCACTCACTCCATCACCTCGGAGGTGCGTGTCCGGGACGTGATCGACGCCGACGACATCAACATCTACCGGCAGCTGGCCGGAGGCCTCACCTCGGCGTGCCTGCTCCACGGTTCGGCGAACACCATCGGCGGCCAGAACGAGGTGGCGAAGCTCAAATGGGGCGCCCTCCCCGGCGACATGATCTGCACCGACGCCCGGCCCAGCATCAAGCTCGCCCTGGGAGAGAATGTCAAGCGCTCCAATGTGACCGGACCGCCCACGACCCGTTATCCGCGCACCCGCATGGGCGTGGAGCAGTTCATCCGCGATTCCTTCCGCGCGGCGAAGGACTACCGGCGTGACTGGCAGCGCTACGCTGAAAAGGTGAAAACCGATCCCGGTCTCATCCCGCCGAGAAAGGACCTCCGTCACGAGGCGCTCCTCGAGGTGCTCGACGGCGAGCGGCAGGTGCAGTGCCATTCCTACCGTCAGGACGAGATCCTCGCGTTCATGCGCGCGGCGGAGGACATCGGCTTCCGTATCGAGATATTCATCCACAATCTCGAGGGATACAAGGTGGCCCACGCCATGCGGGAGCACGGCGCCATGCCGACCGTATTCAGCGACTGGTGGGCGTACAAGTTCGAGGTGTACGATTCCATTCCCTACGGCGGAGCGATCCTCTGGCGCGAGGGGCTGACGGTGAGCTTCAACTCAGACAACGTCGAGATCGCGCGCCGCATGAACCTGGAAGCGGCGAAGGCGGTCAAGTACGGCGGCGTGCCGCCGGAGGAGGCGCTGAAGTTCGTCACCATCAATTCCGCCGTCCAGCTCGGCATGGATCATCGGACCGGCAGCCTGGAGACGGGCAAGGACGCCGATTTCGTCATGTGGAACGGGCCCCCGCTCTCGACCTACAGCGTCTGCGAACAGACCTGGATCGAGGGACGGCGCTTTTTCGATCTCGATGAGGACCGGGCCATGCGCGAACGGGCCGAACGGGAACGCGCGGCTCTGGTGCAGAAGGTGCTCGCCATGAAAAAGAACGGCAAATAAGGGGAAGCCTCCGATGAGAACGATAAAAAAATCCATAGTACATGATTCGAGACACACCGCCCGTTCCAGGATGAATCGCCTTCTGGCCGCCGGCTGCCTGGCCGCCGTGCTTTCCCTGCCATATACGCCGGCGCGGGCGCACGACAGGATACCGGCCCCGCCGCAGAAGGAGCCTGTGGCCCTGACGGGCGGGACGGTCCACACGGTGTCCGGTCCGGTGATGGAGAACGCCACCGTCCTCTTCGACGACGGCAGGATCGTGGCCGTGGGGACCTCGGTGGACATTCCCGCGAACGCGCGTCGCGTGGATATCTCCGGCAAGCACGTCTATCCCGGCATGATCGAGGCGGTTTCCCAACTCGGGCTCGTGGAGATCGACGCCGTCCGGGCCACCGTCGACTACAGTGAGACCGGGGACATCAATCCGAACGTCCGGGCCGAGACGGCTGTCAATCCCGATTCCGAGCGCATCCCGGTCACGCGCTCCAACGGCATCTCGGCGGCGGGAGTCCTGCCCACAGGAGGCCTCGTTTCCGGCATGGCGGCCTTGATGGCCCTCGACGGCTGGACCTGGGAGGACATGACCATCGCGGCCCCGGCGGGTCTCGTGGTGAACTGGCCGGGCATGCGGGCGGTCGACGTCTATGGGTCCGGCGAGGGCGCCCAAAGCAGGATCGACGCCATGGAGAGGAACCTGGCCCGGCTCGATGAGCTCTTCCGCAACGCGCGGGCGTACATGAAGGCCTTCGAGGCGGCGGAAGAGCCCGGAAGCGGCGCCCCACGGCCGAAAACGGACCTGCGGCTGGAATCCCTCATACCCGTGCTCCGCGGCGACGTGCCCGTGTGGGTGTCGGCGGAACGTCTCGAGGAGATCGAGGCGGCGGTGGAATGGGCCGGACGGTGGAACGTGCGGCTCGTCATCCTCGGCGGCTATGACGCACCGAAGGCGGCCGGGCTCCTGAAACGCAACGATGTCCCGGTGATCGTCACACCGGTCAACCGGCTGCCCGCCCGGCGTCATTCGCCCTATGACGAATCCTATACCGTGGCCGGGCGTCTCCATGAACAGGGGGTGCGGTTCTGCATCGCCGGGGGAGATTCATACGGGAACGAGAGGAACATGCCCTACCACGCGGCGATGGCGGCGGCTTTCGGACTTCCGAAGGACGAGGCCCTCCGGGCGGTGACGCTCTCGGCCGCGGAGATCCTCGGTGTCGGAGAGCGCATGGGCGCCATCGAGGCCGGCAGGGACGCCACGCTCATCGTGACGGACGGCGACCCCCTTGAGATCACGACGACGGTCGAGCGCATGTTCATCATGGGCCGCGATGTGGACCTGGAGAACAGACAGACGGAACTGTACCGTAAATATTCGGAAAAATACCGGCAGATGAACGGCGGCATGTGACGCGGCCGCAGGAGATGAGAACATCGATCTCGTGAAACTGAAAAAGCTGGCGGTCATCGCGGTGATGCTCGTATGCGCGCCGCCGGGGACGGCCGGCGGCGAAACGATCGTGACGGACCATTTCACGGTCGACTACGAAACGGGGGGAAAGCTCTATGCCGGGATCGCCTCGCGCGCGGCGGAACAGGCCTTCGAAAGGATATCCCGCTCCCTCGGCCACCGGCCGGAGGGACGGATAACGATCATGCTCGCCGGGAGCGCCGAACGGTTCGGGGAACTGACCGGCGACGCCCTTCCCGACTGGAGCACCGCGGTGGCCCTGCCGGGACGCCGCATCGTCATCTCCCCCCTCGAGGGCTCCAAGCTCGCTCTCGAACACATTCTCGCCCACGAGATCGTGCACATCATCATCCGCGATGCCGCCGGGGAGACCTTCGTGCCGCGCTGGTTCCACGAGGGATGCGCGGAGATATATTCCGGACAGTGGGGCATCCGGAGCAGGCTCTATCTGGCATGGCACGTTGTCCGGGGGAACCTGCTCACCTTCGAGGACATACAACGTGTCTTCTCGCGGGGAAGCATGGATGCCGGCATGGCATACGACCAGTCCATGGTGGCTGTGAACCGGCTCATGGCGCTGTCCGGACCGAAGACCCCGGCGCTCATCCTGGACGGGCTCGAGCGGGGACTGGACTTCCAGGAAGCGTTCTTCAATGCCGCGGGGATGTATCCCGGCGAATTCGAGCCGCTCTATATCGCGCACATGAAACGGACCTATGGCAGGCGCTCCCTCGTGACCCTCATCCCGGGCACCTGGACGGGCATCATGCTCCTCGCCTTTCTCGCCTACATCATCAAGAAATACCGCACCAGACGCCTGCTCAGGGAATGGGAGGAGGCCGAACGCCGCGACAACATCGTCGATTTCAAACGGCGATATCCTCCCGACGCCGACTGACTGTCAGCTCCCACGCGGACCGAATCCGCAACGGCCCAAACACATGCCGATATCGCAATGAACATCCCCGCATGCATCGGCCGCACGACATATACGAACCATCCGTACAGGCTTCACTTCCCGTCCCCGAATCGCCACATGAAACGTAAACAGCTAAAATACTTGACTTTCCATGGAAAGAACGTATATTTTACGCTTGTGTGGAGAATTTTACACGTTTGACGACTGCCCGTGGAGCGATCGATTGGAGGACAGGACTTTTGTGAAACGAGCCGCTCACCGGGCTGAATACCTCGGCCTTCTGGGCACCGGGGCAGTGCTCCGGATGCTGCCTGACTTCATGGTGCGCGGAGCCGTTAACATACTGGCGCGCATGGCGTTCGATGTATTGCGCATTCGACGGCGGGTGACGCTCGAAAATCTCGGTCTGGCTTTCGGAGAAAGCACCGGAACACAACGGCTGACGGCGCTGGCCCGGGAGGCGTATGCGAACATCGGGATGACATTCGTCGAAATGCTCCTCATAGGCGGCCGCCGCGACCGTATCCCGGAACTGGTCGACATGACCGAGGCCGGAGCGATCAGGGACCGTCTCGAAACGGGAAAAGGCGTCATCATCGTATCCTGTCATTTCGGGAGCTGGGAATTGAACGGCGCGTCCCTCGCCGTTTTCGGCATTCCCGTGACGGCTGTGGCGAAAAGACAGTCGAATCCCCTGGTCGACCGCTTCATCGAAAGGACCAGGACACAGTTTGGAATGAAGGTCACGAATCCCGGAGCCTCGATCAGGCACATGGTCGCCGCCCTGCGCAGGGGGGAGGCGGTGGGGCTCATATCGGATCAGGACGCGGGACGGTCCGGTGTCTACGTCGATTTTTTCGGGAAAAAGGCATCGACACCGGCGGGCGCCGCCCAGCTCGCCCTCAAGTATGGTTCGCCCGTATTCGTCTCCATGACACGGCGGACGGAGGACGGGAGGTACGCGAGCATCGTGCGGGAAGTCGAAATCCGTGATGATGACACCGTCGAAGTGCTGACCGCGCGTTTCACGAAGATCATGGAGGAAATCATCGCCCGGTATCCCGAGCAGTATTTCTGGATGCATCGCCGGTGGAAGACACGGCCGCCGGACGAAAACGCCCGAAGCGACGAAGGGTTTGACACCGGGAACGGAGCATGAGCATGGTTGTCGGCGTTACGGGGTGTCCCGGTTCCGGGAAATCGGTTCTGGCGCGCAGCATCGGGGCGTGCGGCTGGGAGTTGATCGACGCCGACGGACTGGGGCGGGATGTGGTCGCCGAAACACCGGGCATTGTCGACCGTCTGGCGAAGGAATTCGGCGACGACATCATAGCCGGTGACGGGGCCCTGGAGCGCAGGCTGCTCGCCGAACGCGCCTTCGCTGACGGGGACAGCATACGCCGTTTGAACGCGATCGTCCATCCGCCGCTTGTCGAGCGCGTGACAGGCCGTATCGCCGATGCGGGGGAAGGCCGCCGGCATGCCGTGGTTGATTGCGCACTCATTTTCGAATGGGAGATCGCCGGGTGGTTCGATTTAGTTATATGCGTTTCTGCCGATAGTGAGATCAGGAGGCGGCGTCTCATGGAACGGGACGGCCGCTCCGGGCGTGAAATTGAAGGGATGTTTGCGGCGCAGCTTTCCCAGGACGACAAGATACGGCGATCGGACCTGATGATCAGAAACGAGGGGAAACCTGAACGCCTGAAAGCATTTGGAACAGTGCTCGCGGGGCTTCCGAATCATCTATAGGGATATAGGGACGGTTACATGGATCAGGAGCATGAAGAGCTCGACAAGCCCTTGAAGATCATGGTCGTGGATGACGAGGCGAACATCCGCGAGGTCCTCGAATCGTTCCTGGAAAGCGAGGGATACGATGTCGTGTGCATGGAATCGGGCGCCCACGCCCTCTCTGAGATCGACGATGAGAAGCCGCACATAGTGCTCCTCGACATACGCATACCCGACATCGACGGCATCCAGTGCCTCCGCAGGCTGATGGAACACGAAGACGAGGTGCAGGTGGTGATGATGTCCGGATTCGCCACTCTGCAGATGGCTCAGAAGGCTCTCGAGATCGGGGCGTTCGATTATATAAGAAAACCACTTTCGTTCGTGCATCTCAAAGAGGTGATACAACAGATCAAAATCACGAAATTTCTGGAGATGATGTGATCGCAGCGCATACCCTGTTTCCGGGGAAGTTTTTTTCGGTTCTGACGGTTATTATGGTGTTGCTGGCGATGCTGCCATCCGTGGCCGCGGGCCAGAGCGATGAATTTTCGACGACGGCGAGGGCGGCCGACGAATTCGGCAACGCCCAGGACATGCTCGGCATGTATGTCATCAACCCGCTCGATCAGCTCGTCATCGTCGTGTACGCGGGTGAGCGGAAGATCGGCGAATACGAGGAATTCGTCAAGAGCGACGGCACGGTGTATCTGCCGTTCCTCGAACGTGACGTCCGCCTAGGGGATCTCAGGCTTCTCGAGGCGGAAAGCCTGCTCGAACGGCTGTCGATGAACTATATCAAATCTCCGAGAATCGTCATCACCGTCGTCAGCTCCACCCATCAGTTCGTTTCCACCTATGGAAGGATCGCAAGCCGGAACGTGGAGATCAAGACACCGATCAGGGTCCTGCAGCTCATCGCGCAGGTGGGCGGACCCGAGGAGGGTGCGAAGGCCGATTCCATCAGGGTCATTTCCCTGGACGGAACCATACGGTATTTCAATTACGAGCGGGTGAACGAGAATCCCACGGAGGAGGGAAATTTCTTTCTGAAACCGGGTGATATCGTTTTCGTGCCCTCGGACGAGGATTATTCCGTCGTGGTTCTCGGCAATGTCCAGAACCCGGGACAGTTCGAAATGCGGTACGGTCAGAAGATTCTGGACGCCATTCTCGCCGCGGGATCATGGGGAGCCGAGGCTGACATCGAGAATGTCCGGCTTTTGAGGACGTTCGACACCGGCAGGTCCACGGTCCGTGAGATCGACGTTTCGAAGATTTTCAATGACGGCAGGGTGGAGCAGAACATCGCGCTTCAGGACGGCGACATGGTGTTCATCCCCACCAAGAGGGCGTCGGCGCTTCTCCAGAGGACGACCATGATCATTCAGCTTTTGCAATCGATGTTGACGGCATACGTCGTGTACGTATCCCTCGGGGATTAGAAAACGCACTTTCAAACGCAGCGGGGCCGCCATGGCGCAATATGACATAGACCTCAGGGATTATTGGCGCATCATAAAGAAGAGGAAACCGATCATCTTCTTCTCAATGATCACCCTGATGATATTCTCGTTCATCTTCGCCCAGTACAAGAAGAGCCAGGTCATCGATATCTTCATGTCCGCAGCGACTATTCGCATCGACGATGCCCAAAGCCAGAGCTTCATGATGGCCAGTTATGGCTATGGCGGGGCAGACGATGTCACGACGGAGGTGAAAACGATCACGTCGTTTCCGGTCATGGCGAACGTTGCCGTGCGGATGGGCTTTTTGCCTGACTCCCTGAAAACGCTCCCCGTGGAGCAGCGAAATTCCCTGATTCAATCGGACCCGTTCCTGCTCCGGACGGTCAACGGCATTTCGACGCAGGTGACCCCCGAGCGGTTCGAATATACCAACATCGTGATCGTTCACACCCAGGACTACGATCCCGTGGGCGCCCGCGATCTGGCGCAGCGAGTTGTCGAGTCCTACAAGGAATTCCGAAGCCAGAAAGTGTCCCGTGAAATTACAAACAGCATCAAATTCGTGGAAAAGAAACTCGATGAGATAACCACGCGCATGGATTCCCTGCAAATCGTCATAGACACCTTCAATGTAAGTCAGGATTCCCTGACACCCTACTATACGGCGCCCAACATATCGGCCGACATGACCCGGCTCTACCGTGACAATGACGACCTGGATGTCAGGAGACAGACGCTCCAGCTCATGATATCGAAAATCGAACAGGGAGGGAGCATCGACGATTCGGTGCTTTCCGACGCGTTCGCCCAGGAGGAGGGCGGGATATTCCGTCAGAATTATTCCATCCTCCAGGACCTCTATCTGGAACGCGACCAGCTTCTGACCTATTTCACCGAGGACCATCCCGATGTGAAAAACCTGGACAAGCGCATCAACCTCCAGAAGGAACTGATCGTCAGGCAGCTCAAGAGCAACATCCAGACGATCATGACCCAGAAACAGAGCAACAACATGCTCCTCGCAAATCTGAGAACACGTTACGAGAACATCAACGACCGCAACGACATGGTGTCTCGACTCATCGACAGGAAGCGGGTGCTCCAGGACAACTATCTCGAATACAGCCGCCGGCTTCAGGATCTCCAGATCCGCAGTTCCGAGAACGTGGACGAGGTCACCATCATAGAGCCCGCCGTCATCAATCCACAACCGGTCAACGCATCGACCTCGGTCTATGCCATCTCGTTCATCGGTCTGTTCCTGGGTACGATCATCGGCATGACGGCGGCCTTCATTTTCGAAACGCTCGACACATCCATCGGCACCATCGAGGATGTGGAGACATATCTGGGCATCCCCGTCGTGGGTCTCATCCCCCAGATCGGCATGGACATGATAAAAAGCACGATGTACACGCCCGACGGGGAATCGAAACGCGATTATGACATATCCGCAGACCAGGCGATGATGGTCATTCATTACGCCCCGAAGAGCGTGTTCGCCGAATCCTTCCGCTCCCTGAGAACGAACATCCAGTTCATTTCATACGAGCGTGAGGCGCGCGTGCTGCTCTTCACCTCCACCTCGCCGCAGGAGGGAAAGACCACCAGCATCGTCAACCTCGCCCTCACCATGGCCCAGAGCGGCAACAGTGTGCTCCTCATCGACGCCGACCTGCGCCGGCCCTCGCTGGACGCCCTCTTCGGAATCGAACGGGAGCGGGGATTGAGCGAAATCCTTCTGGGCAAACGTCACTGGAAGGAATGCATCAAGACGGTCACCGACATCATCACCGGCTCCATCGGCATGAGCGACATCATCCTCGAGCCCGGCATCGACAACCTGCATCTCATGACCTGCGGGACGATCCCGCCAAACCCTTCGGAGCTTCTGTCCAGCGAGAATACCGACGAACTGATCGCCGAGCTCAAAACATCATATGACATCGTCCTGTTCGACTGCGCTCCCACCCTTCCCGCGACGGACTCCGCAGTGCTCGGCAGGAAGGTGGACGGTGTCGTGTTCGTCTATGCCGTCGGCAAAGTCTCACGCGGCTCCCTCAAACGCGCGAAAGGCCAGCTCGACCAGGTCAAGGCCGCTGTGATCGGCGTGGTGCTGAACGGAATCAAGAGCGAAATTTCCTCGGATTTCCAGGATTTCAAATACAAGGACTACTATTACGCCTACGAAGAGGAGACGATCGAGGAACCAACCACGGGGGTCGACAAGTTCAAGAAGAGAGTGACCGATTTCATACAGAAATTCTCGTAGCGGGCTCAGGTTTACCACACCCGGCGCACTGCCCGGGTGCCCGAAGCTCATTAAACGACGCCGGTTTCGCTGCATTCCGCATGCCCCGAGCCTCCGGCCTTTTCACTGGATGGCGCCAGCGTTCCACAAAGCGGCCCGTGGGATGGAGACCGGCCCGGGCGAAAGGAAAGGGCTATGGCTATCGTTACGGTATCACGGCACCTCGGTTCCGGCGGGGACGACATCGCCCTGAAGGTGGCCGAAAGCCTCGGATACGACCTCGTCGACACGACATTGATAGTGAAGGTGGCCGAACGGGCGGGAGTGAGCGTGGAGGATGCCGCGGGGTTCGACGAAAAATACGAATCCCGTGTCATCAGCTGGCTCAAGAATGCGATCGAACCCCGCATGGGCAAGATCCTCAGTGAAGAGGATCACCATCTCAATCCCGAGCTTTTCATCGAATACTGCCGGACGGTTATTCTCGGTCTTGCGGAAACCGGCAATGTTGTGATCGTGGGACGCGGCGGCCAGTTCATCCTGAAAGATGAAGAGACCGCATTCCACGTCCGCATCATCGCCGGCGCCCAATTCAGGATCGAACGCATCAGGGAGCGTCGCGCAGTAACGGAAAAAGAAGCGCGTGAAATCATACGCAAGTCCGATACCATGCGCAGGCAGTACATCGAACATTTCTTCCATGCGGACTGGAACGACCCGCTCGCATATCACACCACGTTCGATTCTTCGAAGCTGGGATTCGATCTTTCCGCATCGCTCATCACCGACGCGGTCAGCCAGTTCTCGAAGAGTCGCGACTACATCCCCGGCGTCCGTGACCGCCGAAAGCAAATCGACCGCAGGGATGACGACCGACGCACCGGTGACAGGCGCGAGACGGGTGTGGGATTCTCGTCCAAGGAAATAACCCACAAGGCCATCCGCGACGGACGACCCGTGCGCACCCTGTCGAAACCGGACCGCCGCAAGGACGAACGCAGGAAAACGATCCGCCGCACCAGCGACCGCAAGGGCCCCGAGCACTGATGCCCGCACGCAGGAATGACCATCCGCGGCCGGTGCAGTTTTTCCCGAAAGGAAGGCGCCCATTCCATGAAGCGTTATCACAGCGGAAATCCCGTCATTGCCGCCGCGGCGGCATTCGCGCTCCTGCTCGCTTCGCCGCCCCCTTCACGGTGCCAGCACCCCCGTTACATGGGCGAGGCCTATTTCGAATCGACCATGGACTATTTCCAGATGGGGGACTACGAAAAGGCGGTGCGCGGTTTCAAGCGGTTCATCGAATTCGCGCCCCACGATTTCAACGGCCACTACCTGCTCGGCCACTCCCTCCGCCGTCTCGGCCGTTACGATGAGGCTCTCGTCAACTACGAGAAAGCCATCGGCATCAAGCCCAACGATTATGACGCCCACATGTATGCCGGAAGGGTCGCTCTGCGGCTTGAAAGGTACGACACGGCCCGCGAACATTTTGAAACGGCCCTCGGCGTCATTCCCGGTGACGGCGACGCCCGGGCAATGCTCGCCGCCGTTCTCGAAGCGGAAGGAAACAGCCGGCGCGCCATCGCCGCCTATGACGACATCCTCGCCGACGATCCCGAACAGCTGACGGCGCTCGTCGGGAAAGGGTCGGCCCTTCGACGGTCGGGGGATCTCGCCGCCTCCCGGGAGGTCCTCGAACGGGCGGTCGAAAGTCATCCGGAGAATTTTCACGCCCTCACCGCCCTGGGGGAAACCCTCGTGGAAACGGGGGACAGGAAGCGGGCGGAAAAGATGTTTCTCGCAGCCTCCGACATCCTGTATGAGGACCACGCCATGTTCGTCACCCTCGCCGAGGGATTCGCGTCGGTCGGGGACGAAGAAAACGCCGGCCGCTTCAGGAAGAAGGCTGCGGCCCACGATCCCGCCGGACCGTCCGGCAGTGGCAACTGACAGCTGTCCACACATGGTGCCGTAATGCGCATTTCCCACGTCATACAGTCCGCCGCGCTGATCATCATGGCAGCCGCCTTTGCCGACCACGCGGAAGCACAGGCCGGAGGCAGCCGGTACGGCTTGATGATCGTTTCGGACGACTGGCCCCGTGTGGCGGTTGACAATGTGTGCGCATGGCCCAATCTGACCCTGCTTCCCGATGGTTCGATCGCGGCGATTATCTTCAACCGCCCATCCCACGGGCTCGAGGAGGGCGATGTGGACTGTTACGTGAGCCGGGACGAGGGCATGACCTGGGAATACGCCTCCACGGTCACCGATCACGAGCCGGGAACGGTGCGCATGAACCACGCGGCAGGCCTCTCACCCGAAGGCGACCTGATGGTCCTGTGCTCCGGCTGGGGCGGACGCAGTTTCCGCGAATACATCCTGCCGGTCGTGGTGTGCCGCTCCCCGGACGGCGGGAAAACCTGGGACCGGTCGTTCACCGTCGACCTCCCCCCGAACATGCCGGACCTCATCCCCTATGGCGACATATTCCGCGTTGACGGCGAAACCCTCGCGGCAGCGGCCTATGACGGCTTTTTCGCCCGGGGGCAGAACCGCGCATGGCTCCTGTTCAGCCGGGACAACGGTCTTCACTGGGGAGATCCCGTGCTCATCGGCGACACGGGGAACGGGTATCCGCCGACGGGACGTTTTCTGAACTTCAACGAAACCGCCGTGCTCCCGCTCGGGGGGAGGCGCTGGATCGCGGCGGCGCGGCGGTATGTGGCCTCCGCGGACATCCAGCTGCTCGTTTCCGATAGCGGCGGTCGGTTCTGGAACGTGCCGGAAGACATGCACGGACGGGGGCTCACCGGCCGGTCCGAACATCCCGGCGATCTCACGGAGCTTCCGGACGGGAGGATTCTTCTCACCTACGGCATCCGTCACGGGGAGCGGGGGCTGGGCGGACGCATCAGCGCCGACGGCGGCAGGACCTGGGGCGATCCGTTCGTTGTCATCACCTACGGCGGGAAAGACGGCGGCTATCCCTCGAGCATGGTCCTCGAGGACGGGAGCGTGCTCACCGCATATTACAGCGATGCGAACCGCTATCACGACCGCTATCACATGGGCGTCGTCCGGTGGCGGCCGCCACGGTGAGCCTGACGGGGATTGAAACGAACATTCACTGCGGGAGACCCGCCACCGCACAGGGAAAGGACATCGGCCATGGATCTGGGCATACGTGGAAAGGCGGCCATCGTCTGCGGAGCATCGCAGGGACTCGGAAGGGCGTGCGCGGAGGTGCTCGCCGGCGAAGGGGTGAAGATGATCGTCTGCTCCCGGAGCTTCGACCGTATCTTCAAGGCGGCGCGAAGCATCGCGGAGACATGGGGCGCCACGGTGGTCCCCATCGCCGCCGACGTGTCCCAGCCCGAAAGCCCGGAGAAACTGGTGCGCGAGGCCATGGCGAAGTTCGGGACCGTGGACATCCTCATCAACAACGCAGGCGGCCCTCCTCCGGGAAAATTCGAACAGCTCAACGACCGTGAATGGGAGGAGGCGTTCCACCTCACGCTCATGAGCGCGGTTCGCATGACCCGCGCGGTGCTCCCGGTGATGCGGGAAAACGGCTGGGGACGCGTGGTGAACCTCGCCTCGATCTCGGTCAAACAGCCCATCCCCAATCTCATACTCTCCAACTCCCTCCGCGCCGCCGTGGTCGGCATGGCCAAGACGGTGTCTTCGGACGTGGCGGAACAGGGCGTTACGGTCAACACCATCGCCACCGGAAGCTTCGACACCGAGCGGCTCCAGTCGCTCTTCAAGAGCCAGGCGCAGAAGACCGGCCTCACACCGAAGGAGGCCGAAGCAAAGCTCGCCGGCACCATTCCCGCGGGACGCATCGGCCGTCCCGAGGAACTGGCGTGGCTTGCGGCGTTCCTCGCCAGCGATCGTGCCTCATACATAACCGGGACCACCATCCAGGTGGACGGCGGGTCATTCGCGGGGATGATGTAGGGAGGGCTTACACACGATTACCATGCGTCAGCCGTAAACATTCACCGTCCCCCTCAATACCTGAACTTCTTGAACTCCACCTGCGGCAGGTCCACGTAGCGTATCACCGCAGACGACTCGTGGCCGTGAACGCCCAGCTTGTTCACCGTCCGCACCCGGAGCGTGTTCTCCCCCGAGACCAGGAACCATGTGCAGCGGTCGCCGTTCTCCTTCCAGTCCTCCTCGTTGAACTTGACCTCGAAATGGGACAGGTTGGGCGTATAGGTCTCGAACTGGAGATAGATCATGTCCTTCGCATAGGCGGTGGAGGCGTGGATGTGGACGGTGTTCAGGTCGGGATACATGTCCCGCGGACGGTCGGTGTGGTGGGAATACTGCCGCATGGGCGGGGTCATGTCGTCATACCAGTTGATGTAGCCGTCCCAGGGCCACCAGGTGTTGCCGTGGGTCAGGGGGCGCGGATAGGGCTTCTCGTAATAGTTGTTCCGGTGGAAGGTCCGGAAGAACAGCGGCTTGTTGGCGTTCGACATGGCCCCGTTCTCGGCCTCGTGATGGGTGAGCGATCCCTGGTCGGTGGGGAGCTTTTCGGGATCGTATTGCTGGAGATTGTCCAGCTTCATCCAGTCGAGGGGGCCGTCGGGCGGGAAGGTCTCGAGATAGGTGCGGTGGTTGTCCAGGATGTTCTGGGGGATGTGGGTCTTCTTGTCGAAGATGTACTGGTTGACATGGCTCGCGTCCATGTAGACCCATTTGCGGAACTCGTCGCTCCACACCTCGCAGATCTCGTGGCCGGGAATGGTGATCAGCCTGGTCTGGTAGCCATAGGCCAGAAGGAGGCCCATGAGCAGGTTGTTGTACTGGATACACATGCCGCCTGTGCCGATACGGTCGATGCGGTCGAGGATGCTCATGGACGTCCAGTCCGGGAAATCCACCATGGGATGGAGGTAGTTGAACCGGAAATTGGCATAGTTCAGGAGCTTCACCTGCCGCTGGAACTGGGTGCGGCAGTCCGCCACCACCTCGTCCAGGGAGGGACGCCGCGGCCGGCCGGTGGCGAGTTCG